>JANOJJ010000326.1:0-4451 GCA_031408155.1 Rubrivivax sp. | reverse complement strand
CGGCGCGCCACGGCCACCGCCTCGGCCTCGTCCCTGACCGCGATGTCGACCACCCCATTGGGTACCTGCACCGACATCGGCCCCACCTCCTCGGGCTTGTACACACCCAGGCCGCCGCCTTCGATCATCGCCGGGCCGCCCATGCCGATGCTGGAGTCGGCAGTGGCGATGACCACGTCGCAGCAGCCCAGCAGCACCGCGTTGCCGGCAAAGCAGCGTCCCGAGGTGATGCCCACCAGCGGCACCAGCCCCGACAGCCGCGCAAAGCGGTGGAAGGTGTCGAGCTGCAGGCTGCCCACGGCCACCGAATCGGTGTCGCTGCCGCGGCCGCCGCCGCCTTCGGCAAACAGCACCAGCGGCAGCCGCCACTGCTCGGCCAGCTTGAACATCCGGTCCTTCTTCTCGTGCCCCTTGCGGCCCTGGGTGCCGGCCATCACGGTGTAGTCGTAGGCCACCACGGCGACTCGGGTGCGCTCGTCGCCGAACAGATGGCCGTTGATGCGCGCCAGCCCCATGATCAGCGAATCGGCCTGCGTGGTGTCGATCAGCGCCTGCATCGACATCGATCGTCGGCGTGCGGCCACGACCAGCGCGCCGTATTCGTGGAAGCTGTCGGCATCCACCAGGTCGGCGATGTTCTCGCGCGCCGTGCGCTGGCCGGTCTGCCGACGGCGCGCCACCGCGTCGGGGCGCTGCGCGTCCTGGGTCCTGGCCTGGCGCGCCAGCACCTCGGCCAGATCGGGGCGGATCAGTTCCAGGTCTTCGGCCTCGCCATGGCTGTGCGCCACGCCGGCCTCGTCGTCGGGTTCGAGAAAGACCAGCGGATGCAGCTCGTGCACCGTGTCGCCCACCGCCACCATCAGCAGCCGCACCTGGCCGCCCCGGTCGGCGCTGATCACATGCTGCATCTTCATTGCTTCCATCACCAGCAGCTGCTGGCCTGCGCGCACACGATCGCCTTCGGTGACGTCCAGGCTGACGATGGTGCCGAGCATCGGGGCGCATACGGGCACGGTGCCTTCGGGGCCCAGCGTCGGGTCGGGTTCGTCGGCCGTGGCCGTGGCGATCGGGTCGCGCTTGCCGTGCACCAGCACCGCCAGCGGGTCGTTGGCGTCGACCTTGGCGCCGGCCAGGCGCGGTGCTGCCGCTGCGACCGCTGCTGCCGGTACCGCCGCTGCGGCAGCGAAGTGCAGGGCCGGCGTGCCCGCCGCGGTTTCGGCCAGCAGCGCCGAAAGGTGCTCGTCGACGAATCGTGTATGCACCGCCTGCGCCGCAAAGCCCGGGTGGCGCAGCAGCGCCTGCAGAAAGCCGATGTTGGTGGCCACGCCGCCGATGCGGAACTCGGCCAGCGCGCGCGCCGCCTTGCGCGCCAGGCTCGCCAGGTCGCCTTGCGGCTGGTGGGCGATGAGCTTGGCGATCAGCGAATCGAAGCGCGGGCTGGTGCGGTAGCCGGCATAGCCGAAAGTGTCGACGCGGATGCCCGGCCCGCTGGGCGGCTCGAACGCGACCAGCACGCCGCCGCTCGGCCGCGCGTTGCCGTCGGCAGCCATGGTCTCGAGGTTGATCCGGGCCTGCAGCGCGATGCCGCGCGGCGCGGGCACTGCCGCCTGCGTCAGCCCCAGCTCGGTCAGGCTGGTGCCGGCGGCGATGCGCAACTGGATCGCCACCAGGTCCAGCCCGGTGATGGCTTCGGTGACCGTGTGCTCGACTTGCAGCCGGGCATTGGTTTCGATGAAGGCGAAGTCCGATCCACCATCGGCGTCGACCAAGAACTCGAAGGTGCCCAGGCTGCGATAGCACAGCGCACGCGCCATCGCCACCGCGGCGTCGAGCAGGCGCTGGCGCAGCGCGGGGGCCAGTGCGGGCGCGGGTGCGATCTCGATCAGCTTCTGGCGCTGGCGCTGGATGCTGCATTCACGCTCCCACAGGTGCACCACCTCGCCGCTGCCGTCGCCGACGATCTGCACCTCGACGTGGCGCGCGCGCGGCAGCAGCTGCTCGACATAGACCTGCTCGTTGCCGAATGCCGCCAGCGCCTCGCTGCGGCACAGCGCCCAGGCGGCTGGCAGTTGGTCGGCACGCTGCACCGCGCGCATGCCGCGGCCACCACCGCCGGCCAGCGCCTTGACCATCAGGCCCGCACCCGTGGGCAATGCGGCGAAGAAGGCCTGGGCCTCTGCCAGCGAGGTCGCCTGCGCCGTGCCGGCCAGCACCGGCACCCCACAACGCGCGGCCAGCGCGCGCGCTTCGGCCTTGTCGCCGCACGCCGCCAGGGTCGCTGGATCGGGGCCGACGAACACCAACCCCGCGTCGGCACAGCGCCGGGCCAGTGCCGCGTTTTCACTGAGGAAGCCGTAGCCCGGGTGGACCGCGTCGCAGCCCGATTGCAGCGCCGCAGCGACGATCTGCTCGATGTCCAGGTAGGGCGCCGGCCCGGCTCCGCGCAGCGGCAGCGCGCGGTCGCAGACCCGGGTGTGCAGCGAGGTCGCGTCGTCTTCGGAGTACACCGCCACGCTGGCCAGGCCCAGCTCGGCGGCGCTGCGTGCAATGCGGATGGCGATCTCGCCGCGGTTGGCGATCAGCAGGCTCTTCATCGGGGTCAGGGCTCCTGGGTATCAACGTGGGATCAGCCGGCGGGCGTGAGCGCCCTGCGGCCTGCGTCAGGCGGCCAAGTCCTTCCGGCCTTGGCCGTACAGCCTCAGTCTGGCCAGACGGCGCGCTGGCCGATCACGCCCTTGCGCGCCAGCTCGGCCAGCTCGGCCGGGCCCAGGCCGAGAAGGCCGCCCAGCACCTCGGCATTGGCCTGGCCGAGGGTGGGCGCGCTCGCGCCGATCGGCGGCGCCCGGCCGTCGAAACGAAAGGCGCTGGTGGTGCTGAGGTGGCGGCCGGCGTGGGGGCGATCGAGCCAGCGAAAACTGCCCAGTGCTGCCAGCTGCGCGTCGTCCATCAAGGCGTGGCCCGGTCGCACGCGGGCGGCGGCGATGCCAGCGCGCTGCGCGGCGTGCACCGCCGCATCGGCGCCTTGCGTAGCTGCCCAGCGCCGCACGGCGGCTTCCAGCGCCGGCTCGTGCGGCTTCAAGGCCGCGACCTCGCCGGCTTCGAGTTCGGCCAGCGCCCCTGCTTCGACCAGCGCGGCCAGCGCGCGCCATTGCGCCACCGTTTCGACCGACAGCGCGATCCACGCCGGCGTGCCAACGGCGTGCGCGCAGGCGGCCACCACCCGCAAGGCCGACAGCGGATGCCGGTTGCCTTGCCGGGGCAGCGCCAGGGGCAGGGTGGACTGCGCGACCACCGCATCGGCACAGAGCTGGAACAGACACTCGACCTGGGCGAGGTCGATCACGGTCGATGGCTGGCCCAGGCCACCCGCAGCAGATTCCCGCCGGTACAACGCGGCCAGGCAGGCCACGGCGCCGAACAGCCCGGCCACCGGGTCGCCATAGGCCACATGCTGCATCGTCGGTGCGTCGCCGGAGGCACCGTTGACGAACGGGAAGCCGCTGGCCTGTTCGACCGTCGAGCCGTAGGCGCGAAAGTCGCACCAGGGCCCGCGGCTGCCGAACGCGCCCATCGACAGCGCCACCAGCCCGGGCACGGCTGCCGCCATCGCCTGCGGGCCCACGCCCAGCTTGTCGAGCACGCCGCTGGCGTAGTTCTCGACCATCAGGTCCGACACCGCGGCCAGGCGGTGCAGCAGCGCCACCCCTTCGACGGTCTTCAGGTCGAGCGTGATGCCGCGTTTGTGGCGGTTGATCATCAGGAACGCCGGGCGCAACTCGTAGGGCGGCGGGTCGCTGAAGTCGGGTGCGTCGAAGCCGCGCCACCAGTCGACGTGGCGGCACGACTCGACCTTGACCACGTCCGCACCCAGGTCGGCCAGGGCACGCGTGGCCAGTGGGCCGGCCCAGCCCATTCCCAGGTCGAGCACACGAAAGCCGGCCAGCGGGCCGCTGCGATCGGTGCTGCGGGTCGGCGCTTCTGGTTGATGGGCCGGGCCTGCCGCGGCCACGGTCTCGAAGCGAAAGGGCAGCGTCGGTCCGATCGACGGTTCGGCACCGGGCACCGGCGCGAAACTGCCGCGATCACGCCAATGCGGCGTGCGCGGCAGTTCTGCCAGGTCGGGCACCGGTGCAAACGGGATGCGCCGGCGCTGGCCCAGCGCCAGCCAGTCGGCTGCGCTGCGCTGCGCGATCGCCGGGACCAGCACGGCGTCGAGCGCGTCGGCGTCTTCGAGCCGCTGCAGCGCGACCTGGTAGCGCGGCTCGCGCCCGAGGTCGGGCCGGCCGATCAAATCGCACAAGGCCGCCCATTGCGGTGGCGTCAGCGCGGTGATGCCGACCCAGCCGTCGCGCGAGCGGTACACCCCGCCGGGGTAGGTGGGCGTGAAGCGGTTGACGCCGCGGCGCACGACCTGGCCGCCCGAGGGCGCCAGCGCGCAGGTGGTGCTTTCG
>JANOJJ010000252.1:0-6117 GCA_031408155.1 Rubrivivax sp. | reverse complement strand
AACTCTCCAGCACAGGCGCGGCCAATGGCCGGCAGGCGCGGGTGGCTTGAGTGGGTGGCGTGAGCCTGGAACGGGTACGGGAATCGCCACTGGAAACCGGCCTCGACGGTATGGCTGTACTTGCCGAACGAAGTGACAACGGCCTGCTGACCTTCCTGCACGATGAAGAAGCCGCTGCCCAGCCAGCCCAATGCCACCACCGCGCCGATCAGGCCCAGACCGATGCCGGCGCTGCGCATGTCGGGCTTGAAGTTGCCTGGCCCGTCACCACGTCCGGACGGCAGTCCCCCACCGCCACGCTTGCCGAACAAACCGCCGAGCTTGCGGTTGAAGTCGCGCCACAACTCGTCAAGGTCGGGTGGCCCGTCGTTGCGACCGTTGCTGACGATCACTGTGTCGCCGCCACGGCGGGCACTGCGCGGCCTCACCAGACCAAGCGCGAGGGCGCGTGCGGCCGCCGCGCAGGCTTTCAGGCGCGCGCTTGCAATGGGGAGTTCGGTGTGGTGTGACATGGTCTTGTGGGTACGCCCATTTCAAGGCTCGTTCGGCGCGAGTCAGGCATTTCGTCGCCAACAGGGCCGGGGGCGAACGCTCAGCTGGCGGTAGGCAAGGTGGCTGTGTACAGGTCCGGATTGTCAGCCAGCACAGGAGTCACCGCATCAGGTGGGACGCCTTGTTCGGCATTCAAGCGGCCGGCGGCGGCCGAGGCGATGACACGACGCAACGAATCCAGCCCTTCACCGGTGACCGCGCTTACGAATGCGCGCGGGCGCCGTACGCCGGGATGCACTTCGACCCAGTCGGCCGCCCGGCGTGGGCGCTGCGAATCTTCGAGCAGGTCGCACTTGTTGCTGACCCAGACCTGCGGCACGGCGCCGGCACCGATCTCGTCGAGCACCCGATCGACCTCGGCGCATTGCTCGAGGACATTCGGGCTGGCCGCATCCATCACGTGCAACAGCAGGTCGGCGTCGGCTGCTTCCTGTAGCGTGGCTTCGAACGCCTCGACCAGCTTGTGCGGCAGGTCGCGAATGAAGCCAACCGTGTCGGACAGCGAGACCGAGCAGCTGGCCTGTTCCAGCCACAGCGACCGGGTCGTGGTGTCGAGCGTGGCAAAGAGCTGGTCGGCGGCGAAGGCGCGGGCTTTGACCAGCGCGTTGAACAGCGTCGACTTGCCGGCATTGGTGTAGCCCACCAGCGAGACGCGGAACGTGCCGCGCCGCTCACGCGCCTTGCGCTGGGTGCTGCGCTGCCGCTTGACCTTTTCGAGCCGCTCTTTGACGGACTTGATGCGGTCGCCGATCATGCGGCGGTCGAGCTCGATCTGGGCCTCGCCCGGACCACCACGCGTACCGATGCCGCCTTGCTGGCGCTCCAGGTGTGACCAGCGCCGCACCAGCCGGGTGGCCATGTACTGCAGGCGCGCCAACTCGACCTGCAGCTTGCCCTCGTGGCTTTGTGCGCGTTCGGCAAAGATGTCGAGGATCAGCGAGGTGCGGTCGGCCACCGGCACACCCAGGTGGCGTTCGAGGTTGCGCTGTTGCGCCGGGCTGAGTGCCTGGTCGAAGATCACGCCATGGGCCGCGTTTTCGGCGACCACGGACTTGATCTCGTCGGCCTTGCCACTGCCGACGAAGAGCGCCGGATCGGGCGCCTTGCGGCGAGCCAGCACACGGGCCACGACCACGTCACCCGCCGACTGAGCCAGCAGAGCCAGTTCGTCCAGACTGGCATCAAACGAGGACGACCCGCCCAGATCGACGCCGACCAGCACGGCCCTGGTCGCGGTGTCGTCTGCTGCGCGCTTCGGTACGGCTGGACTCAAGGTGGCGTCGGCGAGGGCTGCGAGCCGACTCAGGCCGGGTCCGGCGTGTCGTTGGGATGGAAACTGATCGCGCGGCCCGGCACCACGGTGGAGATGGCGTGCTTGTAGACCATCTGCGTCACGGTGTTTCGCAGCAGCACGACATATTGGTCGAAGGACTCGATCTGGCCCTGCAGCTTGATGCCGTTGACGAGGTAGATCGAAACCGGGACGTGCTCTTTGCGCAGCAGGTTGAGGAAGGGATCTTGCAAGAGTTGACCTTTGTTGCTCACGATATGCTCCGTGATGTAAATGCGATGCCGGGCACCTTATCACACGCGGTCGACGGCGCGCGATTCGACCCCACAAAGCCTGCAGATCATCCCTCGTCGAAAGGGTTGCTGCCGCTGCGCATCTCGATGCGCAAGGGCGTCCCGACGAGCTTGAAGTGATCGCGCAGGCGACCTTCGTGGTAGCGTTTGTAGCTGTCGGTGATGTGCTCCAGGCTGTTGCCGTGGATCACCACCCGCGGCGGGTTCATGCCGCCCTGGTGGGCGTAGCGCAACTTGGGGCGGAAGCGCCCGGCGCGGCGCGGCTGCTGTCGCTCCACCGCCTCGTGCACCAGGCGCGTCAGCACCGGCGTGGGCATCTTGCAGGTGGCCGAGGCATGGGCCTGCAGCATGGCCTTCCAGACTGCGCTCAAGCCCTGGCGGCGGATGGCCGAAATGTGCAGGACGGCAGCGAACTTCAGGAAAGTCAGGCGGGTCTCGATCGAGCGCGCCAGCGAGTCGCGCAGGTAGTCGTCGGTGGCGTCCCACTTGTTGATCGCGATCACCACCGCACGACCCGAATCGAGGATGTAGCCGGCGATATGGGCATCCTGATCGCTCACGCCTTGCGTCGCGTCGATCAGCAGCAGCACGACGTTGGCGTCGGCGATCGCCTGCAGCGTCTTGACGACCGAGAACTTCTCCACCGCCTCGAAGACCTTGCCTTTGCGGCGCAGACCGGCGGTGTCGATCAGCTCGAAGCGACGACCTTCGCGCTCGAAAGGCACGTGGATCGCGTCGCGCGTGGTGCCGGGCTGGTCGAAGGCGATCAGCCGCTCCTCGCCCAGCCAGGCGTTGATCAGGGTCGACTTGCCGACGTTGGGTCGACCGGCCACGGCCAGGCGAATGACGCCATCGGCTGCGGGCTCGGTGCCATCCTCGTCCTCAGGGCCGAAGTCGTGATCGTCGAGCGCGACCTCGAGCAGGCTGCGTATGCCCTGGCCATGGGCGGCCGACACCGGATGCGGCTGTCCAATGCCGAGTTCGTGAAACTCGGCCAGCAGGGGTGACTCCGACATGCCCTCGGCTTTGTTGACCGCCAGCACCACCTTCTTGCCGCAGGTGCGCAGGTAACGTGCAATGTCATGGTCCTGGCCCGACACGCCGGCTCGCAGGTCGACCACCAGCACCACCGCGTCGGCCTCGGCCACCGCCTGCCGCGCCTGCCGAGCCATCTGCTTGACGATGCCGGTGGTGCTGTCGGGCTCGAAGCCACCGGTGTCGATGACGATGAACTCGCGCTTGCCCAGCTGCGCGTCGCCATAGTGACGGTCGCGGGTCAGGCCGGCAAAGTCGGCCACGATCGCGTCGCGCGACTTGGTGATTCGGTTGAACAGCGTGGACTTACCGACGTTGGGTCGCCCGACGAGTGCGATGACGGGCTTCACGCAAGTCCGCGTCAGTTGGGGCGAAAGGCGAACAAACCACCATTGCGGGTGGCTACCAGCACCGTCGTGCCGGCCAGCACCGGCGTGCCGACCACGGGTTTGCCGTCGGTCGACAGTCGCAACTGCGGCACACCATCGGCCGCGGCCAGGAAGTGCACCTGGCCTTCGCTGTCGCCGAACACCACCGAGGGGCCGACCGCCAGCGCCCCACTCAGCCCGCGATGGCGCAGACCTTCATTGGTCCAGGCCACTTCGCCGGTGGCTGCACTCCAGGCGGTCAGTCGATCGCTCGCATCAGCACCAAACAATCGCTCGGCGCTACCGCCCAGGGCACTGGTGCCGCCGCTGTTGCGTGCCCACAGCACCGCAGGTTTGGCCAGGTCGACGCAGCCGACGGCGTTCTGGAAGGCGCGGGCGCAAACCCGGTCGCCCTGGCGCAGGGCCGGGCCGACCAGGTCGGCCAGGCGCTCGACCTCGTTGGACCCGCGCGGCGTGGCCAGCGGCAGATCCCACACGACGGTGCCACGCAGGGGGTCCAGCGCGACCAGGCGCCCGGACTGGCCGACCAGCAGCTGGTTACGGGCCGCCATCAGCACACCGGCCTGGGCCAGCGTCAGCGCCTCACCGGGGCGCTGAAAGACCCACAGCCGGCGGCCGTCGATGGCGTCGAAGGCATGCACGGTGCGGTCGACGGCCTGCACGAAGACACGCTCACCGGCCACCAGCGGCGCCGTGACCACTCGGGCCGGCACGCGCTGGCGCCAGCGCACCTGGCCGCCTTCGAAAGTGACGACCTCGTTGTCGCGCGTGACCACGCTACTGAAGCGCCCGTCGCTGCCCACACCAGCCGTCAGCGGCGCGCCGGCCTGGGCTCGCCAGAGCTCGACGCCGGTCTCGGCGTTCAGGGCCAGCACGGTGCCATTCGATGCGGCTGCGACAAACTGCCCGTTGCGCACTGCCACCATCAGCGGGAAGTCGATGCTGCCGACCGAGGTCGACCACACCTGGCGCCCCGCGATGCTCGGCGTGAAGTTTTCGAGCGGCGTCGGTTTGGGCCTTTCGGTCGAACAGCTGGCCAGGATGGCGCTGAGCGCGAACAACAGCGCACGCCAACCACCGACCAGGCTCGGACAAGGGCTCATCGGCCGGCCCCCGACGCGGCAGCAGACGCAGCAGGCGCAGATGCCAGCGACACCAGCTTGGCCTCGATCAGGCGGCGGTAGTCGAGTTTTTCGTCCATCGCCGCCCAGGCAGTGTGGTAGGCCACACGGGCCTGATCGGACTTGCCTTGAGCCAGCAGTGCATCACCGCGTCGATCGGCCACCAGGGCCTCGAAGGTCGGCGCCTTGGCGTCGTCCAGTTGCTTGATCGCTTCGTCGTACTGCTTGGCATCGATCAGCACACCAGCCAGGCGCAAACGGGCCACCGTGCGGTATTCGTCTTCGTTTGCGTTGTTGGCGACCCAGGTCAAGGCCGCCTTGGCGGTCTCGACCTGGCCCTTTTCGAACATCAGCTTGGCGACCGCCAGGCCTCCTTGCTGGGCATAGGCCGTGCGCGCAAAGCGCTCCTTCAGGTCACCAAAGACCAGGGCCGCGCGCGCCGCGTCGCCGGCGACGACAGCGCGGTCGAGTTCCTCGAACATCGCACCGGCTTTGGCGCCCTGATCACGTTGCCACCAGTTCCAGGCGTTCCAGGCCGCAAATCCGCCCAGCGCCAGGATCAGCAGCCAGGTGACGAGGTTGCCGTACTGCTTCCAGAACGCCTTCAGCTCGTCGAGCTGTTCCTGCTCTTGCAGGTCGAGTGGGGTGGCCATGGATGAAGGTCGTGACAGCTGACGCGGTGGGAAAAGAACCGGTGATTATGCGTGGAGCAGTTCGATCGCCCAGGCGGCCTCGGCGCCGAGCGCGCGCGTCGTCTGCGTGACAGCAGGGTCACGCAGCGCCTTGATCGAGACCTCGCCGCGCGCCAGTTCGTCGGCTCCGAAGACCAACGCATAGTGCGCGCCGCTGGCGTCAGCTCGCCTGAACTGCGACTTCATGCTGCCTGGGCCATCCTTGCCGCTGGCGTGCAACAGCACGCTCAGGCCGGCCGAGCGCAAGGCCTCGACACAGACCACGGCGCGCGGCAACGCGGCCGGGTCGGGCACCACCGCGTAAACCAGCGGCGGCTGAGCCGGCGGAACAAGCCCTTCGTGCTGCAGCAGGTCGAGCACGCGCTCGATGCCCATGCCCCAACCCACGGCCGGCGCCGGTTTGCCGCCGATGAGCTCGATCAGTCCGTCATAGCGTCCCCCGCCGCAGATCGTGCCTTGCGCCCCGAGCTTGTCGGTCACCCACTCGAAGACGGTGAGGTTGTAGTAGTCCAGGCCACGTACCAGACGCGGGTTGATGCGGTAGGGCTGGCCCATCGCATCGAGCACCGCGCGCACGGCGTCGAAGTGCTCGAGCGACGCCTCGCCGAGGTAGTCGAGCAAGCGGGGCGCCGCGTCGACCAAGGCCTGCAACGCCGGATTCTTGGTACCGGGAAAGGCCGCACGGATCTTGAGGAAAAAGTAATCATCGTCTCTGCAACCGTAGGCCATCCTCTTGATGACCTT
>JANOJJ010000247.1:0-2212 GCA_031408155.1 Rubrivivax sp. | reverse complement strand
CGGCGCGCTGCGCGTCGACGCGGCAGCCATCGAAGACGCGGCACGCGAGCTCTACATCCGCGCCTTGAAGATGCTGCCGCCCGACATCAAGGCCGGCTTCGATCGCCTCACCGCGGCCGAGACCGGCGCCACCGCACGCTCGGTGCTGGCCACGATGGTCACCAACATCGCGGTGGCCGAGCGCACCGACAACCTGCTGTGCCAGGACACCGGCATCCCGATCTACACCGTGACCCTCGGCCGCGACGTCGCCGTGGCGCCGCAGGACGTGGCCGCTGCCATCCGCCGCGGCTGCGAACGCGCAACGCGCGAGTACCCGCTGCGCAGCTCGGTGGTGCACCCGCTCACGCGCCGCAACGAGCACAGCTCGTGCGGCATCGGCGTGCCGGTGATCCACTTCGAGTTCGACGACGCACCGGGCCGCCTGAGCATCGAGATGGTGCCCAAAGGCAGCGGCAGCGAGAACAACTCGTTCCTGAAGATGGCGATTCCGGCCGAAGGCACGGCGGCGATCAAGCGTTTCGTCATCGACTGCGTGCTGGCCGCCGGCGGCAAGACCTGCCCGCCGACCATCGTCGGCGTCGGCGTCGGCGGCACCTCCGACCTGTGCGTGGCGCTGGCCAAGCGAGCGGCGACGCGCGAGCTCGGCACGGCCTGCAGCGATGCCGGCGGCGCTGCACTCGAACGTGAACTGAGCGCTGCCGTGAACCAGCTCGGCGTCGGCCCGCAGGGCCTGGGCGGCGACGGCACGGCCTTTGCCGTGCACGTGGAACTGGCGGCCACGCACATCACGATGAATCCGGTGGCGGTGAACATGCAGTGCCACTCGGCGCGGCGCGCGCGCGCCACCTTCACGGCCGGCGGCGTGTCGTTCGGCTTCTGACGGATCGCCCGCCATGACCCATCACGTGCTTGCCACGCCCGTCACCGAAGCGCAGGTGCGCGCGCTGCGCGTCGACGACACCGTGACGCTGCAGGGCACGCTGTTCGGCATCCGCGACGCGACGCAGATCCATATGTTCGACCACGGTCGGCGCACGCGGCTCAAGCTCGACGGCCATGCGGTGATCCACACCGCGCCCAACGTGCGCAAGGTCGAACCCTCGTGCGCCCATCCGGCGGGTTATGCCCCGGTGTGCGTCGGCACCACCACGTCGGACCGCATGGAGCGTTTCACCGAGCCGCTGATGCAGCGCGAAGGCGTGCGCCTGATCATCGGCAAGGGCGGGCTGCGCGAGGCCTCGCTGGCGGCCTTCGCGGCGATCGGCGGGGCCTATCTGGCCATCGTCGGCGGCACCGCGGCGCTCGAGACGACGTGGATCGAACGCATCGACGACGTCGACCTCGACGACCTCAACCCCGAGTCGCTGTGGCAGTTCGCGATCCGCGACTTCGGCCCGCTGCTGGTGGCCATGGACAGCCATGGCGGCAGCCTCTACGACGTGGTGCGTGCCCAGGCCCAGTCGCGGCGCGAGGCGGTGCTGAAGGGCCTCGGGGTGGCGCCATGACCCCTCCCCTGCGCCGCGCGCAGACCGACATCCTGATCCTCGGCGCCGGCGGCGCGGGCCTGTTCGCCGCGCTGCACGCGCATGCGGCAGACCCGGCGCTGCACATCACGGTCACGGTGAAGGGCCTGCTCGGCAAGTGCGGCTGCACGCGCATGGTGCAGGGCGGCTACAACGTGGCGCTGGCCGCGGGCGACTCGGTCGAGCGCCACTTCATGGACACCATCGAAGGCGGCAAGTGGCTGGCCGACCAGGACCTGGCCTGGACGCTGGTGAACGAGGCCGTGGTGCGTATCCACGAGCTGGAGAACGAGCTCGGCTGCTTCTTCGACCGCAACCCCGACGGCACCGTGCACCAGAAGGCCTTTGCCGGCCAGACCTTCGACCGCACGGTGCACAAGGGCGACCTGACCGGCATCGAGATCATCAACCGCCTGGCCGAGCAGGTGTGGGCGCGCGGCATCCACCGGCTCGAAGAGCATCGCGCGGTCGAGCTGGTGAAGGGTGCCGACGGCCAGCGCCTGGCCGGCGTGCTGATGATCGACATGCGCGCAGGCGGCTATGTCTTCATGCAGGCCAGGGCCGTGCTGCTGGCCACCGGCGGCGGGCCGACGATGTACCGCTATCACACGCCCTCGGGCGACAAGAGCTGCGACGGGCTGGCGATGGCGCTGCGCGCCGGACTGCCGCTGCGCGACATGGAGATG
>JANOJJ010000237.1:0-4882 GCA_031408155.1 Rubrivivax sp. | reverse complement strand
ACCCTCTCTATATCCAGAAGAAACGCAAGCGCGCCGCCGATGACAGGCTTGGCCGACTATTCCTACATTCGACCAAATTGTCGTTTATGGATCTCGAGGGCAACAAACAAACTTTCGAGTCCCCACTGCCAAAGGAATTGGAAGAATTCTTGAAACAACTGCCATAATTTTATGCCTGGACTTCTCTTCGTAATCTCTGCCCCATCCGGTGGCGGCAAGGATGCCGTCATCGCGAAATTATTGAAACTAATTCCGAATTCCGGCCGCCTGATTACCACCACCTCGCGCGCGCCTCGGCCTGGAGAACGGGATGGCGTGAATTATAATTTTATTTCGACTGCTGAATTCAAGAAAAAAATTGCGAACGATGAATTAGTCGAACACAATTTCTACGCCGAAAATTACTATGGCGCGGAGAAAAATATTCTGGAAAAATTCCTCGCCAGCAACGACGTGGTATTCTCAACTACCGAAGTTAACGGTAAACACAACTTCGATAAATTAAAAATTCCAAACATCGGCATCTTCCTCCTGCCGGAATCACTCGAAATATTAAAAAATAGAATCGAACGACGCGGCGGTACGAGCCCAGAATCGGTAAAAGAGCGCCTCCGGCTGGCGACAAATGAGATAGAAGAGGCAAAAGCGACCAAGAACAACCTCGACTTCTTCGACATGATGCGCCGGGGCGGGTGAGTCCGGCCGGACCGCCAGCAGTCTGCGGTCGACTGCGAGTCGCTTGTCAAGCACCACACGAGCACCCGCGCAACTGCACGAGCAAAGACCGTGGCGATGGTTAACGTATAATGCGCGGCTTACCGCCACCCGGGCAAGTGCGCCACGATTCACGGCGTGGCTGCCCAAATGCATGAGAGACACCAATGAAAGACGGCATTCACCCCAACTATCACGAGGTCTGTTTCCAGGATCTGTCGAACGGCTTCAAGTTCGTGACCCGGTCCTGCGTGCAAAGCAAGGAAAAAATCAAGCTCGACGACGGCCGTGAACTGCCGCTCGTGAAGGTCGAGACGACGAGTGAGACGCATCCCTTCTACACCGGCACTCAAAAGAGCATCGACAACCTCGGTGGTCGAGTCGAGAAGTTCCGCAACAAGTTCGCCCACCTGGGCATCAAGAAGTAAGGCTCAGGCCGCTTCGACGCAAAGGCAGCTTCGGCTGCCTTTTTGCTTGGCGGCACTGCGTCGTGCCAGGCCCTCGGGCATCATCGGCGCGTGAACAGCCCCATCCCTGCCCTCGTCAGCGAACGCGGCGCACGCCGACTGCCGCGGCTGGCCTTGCTGGCCCTGTGCGCGGCCTACCTGCTGCCCGGCGTGTTCGGCCGCGACCCCTGGCGCAATGCCGACGTGATGTCATTCGGCCAGATGGTCGCCATCGCCGAGGGGCGCACCGGTTGGCTGACACCCACGCTCGGCGGCGTGGCCGGCGATACGGCACTGTTGCCGCATTGGCTGGGTGCGGCCTTGATCGTCGTGCTGGCCCCGCTGATGGACGCTCCGCTGGCTGCACGCCTGGCCTTTGCGGCGCTGCTCGCGCTGACGCTGCTGCTGACCTGGGCAGCGACCTATCACCTCGGGCTGACCGATGCGGCGCAGCCGTTGCCCTTTGCCTTTGGCGGCGAGGCCGATCCGGTGGACTACGCGCGCGCCATTGCGGACGGCTCCGTGCTCGCCTTGATGGCCACACTGGGGCTGCTGCGACTCGGCCACGAGACCACCCCCGAACTGGCGCAACTGGCCAGCGTGTCGCTGTTCGCGTACGCACTGGCTGCCGCGCCGTTCAGACGCTGGCAGCCCCGGCTGGCGGTGCTTGCTGCCCTGCCCTTGCTGGCCGGCAGCGGCGCGCCGAGCTTGGCGCTGCTGTTGGGCCTGGGTGGCGCCGAGGTCTGCCGCCGCTCGAGCTACCCGCCGGTGCAGGCCTTCGTGCGCTGGGTGCTGGCAGCCACCGTGCTGGCGGCCACTCTGGCCTGGGCGCTGGGCGCCTGGCACTGGCGTGCGGTGGCGCCCACGGCGCAGGACCTGTTCGCGATTCCGCGTCAATGGCTGTGGTTCCTGTGGCCGGCCTGGCCGCTGGCGCTGTGGACCCTCTGGCGCTGGCGCCATTTCGTGACCAACCGGCACCTGGCCGTGCCGCTGGTGGTGGTGGTCAGCGCGCTGATCGGCAACCTGGTGATGGCCGGATCCGACCGCGCCCTGATGCTGGGCTTGCCCGGCCTCGCCATGCTCGCCGCTTTCGCCCTGCCCACGCTCGAGCGCAGCGCTGCGGCGGCGGTCGACTGGTTCTCGATGTTCTTCTTCACCATCGCGGCGATCACGATCTGGGTGCTCTACAGCTCGATGCAGACCGGCGTGCCCGCCAAGCCGGCAGCCAACATCGTCAGGCTCGCCCCGGGCTTGGTGCCGAGCTTCTCGGCGTTCGCGCTGGCCATGGCGGTGGCCGGCACGCTGGCCTGGTTGTGGCTGCTGCGCTGGCGCACCGGTCGCCACCGCGAAGCCTTGTGGAAGAGCCTGGTGCTGCCTGCAGGCGGGGTCGCTCTGTGCTGGCTGCTGACCATGACCCTGCTGCTGCCGCCGCTGGACTATGCGCTCAGCAACCGGGTCTGGGTCGGCCGCGTGGCCCAGCATGTGCCCGCCAACGCATGCCTGGCCGCACCGCGCCTGTCACCGGCCCTGGTTGCTTCGCTCGAGTACTTCGGCCACTTGGAGGTCGACGCGGCGCCCGGCGCTGCCATGGGTCGTTGCGGGCACCTGCTGCGGGTGGCACGGCAGCGACAAGCGCAGGCGCCGTTGTCGGGGTGGGAACCGGTGGCCGAGATCAAGCGGCCGACCGATCGTGAGGAGGTGACGACGATCCTTCGCCGCACGGCCGATCGCTGACCGCGCCGCTGCGCTCGCGCTATTCATGACAGCGTCACTTACGGCGCCGACGATCAGGCCTTCTCCACCTGCTCGGCAGCCATGGCAGACAACCTCGCGCGACCGGTACTGCATGTACGGACGGTCTTCATCTCGGACCTGCACCTGGGTACACCGGGATGCAGGGCGCAAGCGCTGCTCGAGTTCCTTCGCGACACCGAATGCAGCACGCTGTACCTGGTGGGCGACATCATCGACGGCTGGCAGTTGCGACGATCCTGGTACTGGCCGCAGGCGCACAACGACGTGGTTCAGAAGCTGTTGCGCAAGGCACGCAAGGGCACCAGGGTCGTATTCGTGCCGGGCAATCACGACGAATTCGCGCGCCGCTACCTGAGCCACAACTTCGGCGGCGTGGAAGTGGTCGAAGACGCCATGCATGTCACCGCAGACGGTCGCCGTTTGTGGGTGACCCATGGCGATCACTTCGATGGCGTGATCCAGTGCGCCAAGTGGCTGGCCTATCTGGGCGACATGGCCTACGGGTTCATCCTCGAGGTCAACCGCTGGTTGAACAGCGCGCGTGCGCGCCTGGGCCTGCCGTACTGGAGCCTGAGCCGCTACCTCAAGCTCAAGGTCAAGCGCGCGGTCAGTTACGTCAGTGACTTCGAGACCGCCGTCGCGCGCGAGGCCCGCAGGCGCGGCGCCGACGGCGTGGTCTGCGGCCACATCCACCACGCCGAGATACGCGAGATCGAAGGCACGCTGTACTGCAACGATGGCGACTGGGTCGAAAGCCTCACCGCCCTGGTCGAACACCTGGACGGCCGGCTCGAGATCATCGACCGCGGCGGGTTCGAACCGGTGCCGCAGGTGGTGGCTGCGGCGCCGCAGCCGGCGATCGCCCGTCCGCGACCCCATGTCTCGGCCCCGCAGGCCACCATCCCGCAGGCCACCATCCCGCAGGCCGACCTGCCGAGCTGACTCGGGCTGCCGTCGCCAGACCGACACGGCCGGCCCCGACTGCACAGACCTTCATCGTCAGGCTTCGTGGTACGAAAGGGCGGACGCCGCAACCGCATCCGACGCGGCCTGCCCGACGGCGTGAGGGCGCCTGCGCGCCGAGGTCTGCATCAGCTCGGCCAGGATCTCGGGCACTTCGAACACGGCCCGGTTGTCGAGCCAGGACACGCGGGTGCGGAACTGGTCCAGGCTGGCCAACAGGCGCTCGGTGGCGGCCGGCAGCTCGCCCAGCGAACGCAGCACCAGCCCCAGGCCCAGCTCACGCACCCAGCGCGCATTGAAGCGCTCCTGCGGCATGGTCCAGGCGTTGTCGAAGGTGATCACCGGCAGGCCCAGGTGCAGCGCCTCGCTCAGGCAGCCCGGGCCCGGCTTGCCGATGAAGAAGTCGGCCAGGCACAGCCGTTGAGGCACCTCGGAAGTGAATCCCAGCACGGCGCGCGGCGCGCCTGACTTCAAACGTTGGAGCCTGGCGGCCAGTTCGCGGTTGTGGCCGGTGAACAGGATCAGCTGCAGCTCGGGCAGCTCGCGTGCGATGCGCAGCATCTCCATCGAGCCCTGAGCGCCGTACATCACCGCGGCGGTGGGACGGGACGGGTCCAGGCCCAGCCGGGTGCGCCCGCTGGCACGGTCGAGCGCTGGCAGCGTGTAGAAGGCCGGGCGCAACAGCATGCCCGACACCAGCGACACGCGCTCGCACGGCACGCCGGCGTCCAGCGCCTGGCGCCTGGCGTGCGGCGTGCCGCAGACCACATGCTGTTCGACCGTCGGCTCGATCCAGAAGCGCGGCGGCAGGTCGGCCAGATCCGTGATCACGGTGGCAAAGGGCGCACCGGGCCGCGCCTGCGCCAGCGACTGCCCGATCGCGCGGTTGAAGTTGGGGATCAGCGAGACCACCAGATCGGGCCGGCTGGCTTGCCAATGACGTTCCAGCGTGCGACACAAGGGCCCATGAGCCATCCGAATCAGGGCCTGCAGCAGCTTGAGCT
>JANOJJ010000137.1:0-3638 GCA_031408155.1 Rubrivivax sp. | reverse complement strand
GCACCTGCATTTGCGCGCCGTCGAGCATGAAGTCCAGACTGCACAGGCCGCGCAGGCCGAACTCGGCCGTCACCGCCTGCAGCACGCGGCCGAGTTCGCGCCGCGGCGCCGGCGGCAAGGGCACGGGGCCGATGACACCGCCGAACGCGAAGGGGTGGGGCGCCAGCGCGTGCACGAGCTGGACGTTGACGCCCAAAAGCAAGGCCTTCCGTCCATTGGCCAGGAAGGTAGCAGACATGGGGCGGCCAGCCACCTCACGCTGGGCGTAACAACCTGCGCCGAGCTCGCGGTCGGACAGCGCGCGTTCAATATGCGTGCCGCCGCAGCTGGCGGCCGACTTGTAGAGCCAGCCTGCCGGGCAGCGGTCGAACCTGACCTGCGGGTGGGCGATGGCCTGGTCGCTCAGAAAGCGAAAGAACTGCAGCGGGTCGCGCACGCGCCTGAGGTCGCGCCCTCGGGTGCCGAGCAGGGGCAGCACGGCTTCGCCGGCCTGCACCAGGTCGGCCAGGCCGTCGAAGCCGCTGCCGTACAGCCACGCGCTGGTTCGCCCGTTGCGCGCTTGGCCGTGCAATGCGGCAAGCACTCGGTCGGCGTCGATCTGCAGCGCACCGTCCTTGCCGATGGACTGCCATTGCGACGCAGCAGCGAGCGTGTCGACGTCGCCAAAGACATCCAGCGCGCAGGCCGTGTCGCCGGCCCGGACGGCGGCATCGACCAGCGTGCGGACCGACAACCCCGCCAAGGCCAGGTGCGCCACGCAGGGCGTCAGCCGTTGGCGCCGGCGGCCTTCTCGGCCAGGTAGGCACGCGCCGCGGCAAAGGCCTCGGTGAAGCCCAACTGGACGGGCTTTTCGGCCTGCCGCATCTGCACCAGCATGCGGTGCTGGGTCTGGTACTTGACGTTGCCGATGGCCAGCGCGCCGTAGCCCAGGGCGCCGCTGCCCGGCACTGGTTTGCCGTTGTGCATGACGCCGACGCCGGCGATGCCTGCGGGCGGCACCGCGTTCACATCGGCCATCACCTTGGCCCGCGTGGCGTGCAGCAGGTCGTCGGCCGACACCACTTGCACACCGGCCGCAGCACAAGCCAACAACACGTCGGCGTCGGCCAGCCGGGCACGGAGCTGGGCGCTGTCGCCCGTCCAGGCCGCGCCCAGCGTGACACCGAAACGCTGGCCGGTCAGCTCGGCCGCCTTGGTGGCGCCGGCCAGTCCGCTGTGGCTGCACAGCACCACCCGTGCGCCGACCCGCGCGGCGAGCACGCACGCCACCCGGCCGACCGGCCCGGTGCCGCCGAGCACGACTACGCTGCGGCCGGCCAAGCCCTGGCCGTCGCCCTTCATGAGGCCGGCTTCGACGCAGGCCAGCATGGCCGCGGCCGTGGTGTAGCCGCCGCTGGGATCGGCCATCACCGAGACCGCGAATGGCGGCACCATCGAGGCCTGCGCGCGGTCCAGCATGTCGGCGGCCAGCAGCGCGTCGCGGCCGCCGATAAAGATGCCGGTGCGCGCCGCTCCCTTCGGGCCGCGCGAGAAGATCGCGTCCTGGGTCAGCGCGGTGACCATGTCCAGCCCGGCGTCGGTGTAGGGCACGACCAGCTGATAGCCGGCATCGGCGGCCATGTTCACATCGAAGGGGCTGGCCTGCCGGCTCGGGGTGAACAGATGCAGGATGTAAGGCGATTCAATCGACATGCTGGCTTACCTTTGTGTGATCGGGCGGCGTGGGTCGGTGGCGTCGGCAGGGTACAGCGACGCAACCGTGGCGCCCTGGCAGCGGACCTGCACGGTGCTCAGTGTCAGCGCCGGGTCCAGCACACCGGCCTGCTGGGCCTGGACCAGCAGCCGCTGCGCGGCCGCGGCCGAGTCGACAATGGCAAAGCCAGTCGGGCCCCACGAGCTCTGGCCAACGGCCGCACGGGGTGCGGCCTCGTCGCCGCACAGCCAGGTCATCAAGCGTCCCACTGCGGGGCTGGTGTAGGAACTGCCGCCCTGGGCGACAGCGAAGTGGCCGCCGAGCACGGCCTGCATCTGGTTGATGCCGACAGCGAAGGCGCCAAAGTCATCGGCCAGTGCGCCCGGCAGCACGCGCATCAGCACGTGGTGGCAAATGTCGGCTGCCAGGTCGCGCGGCAACGGCGGCAGCGCGGCAATGGCGCGCCGCTCATCGTCGTCGCAAAGCCCAACTGCGCGGTGGTCTTCGGCCACGATCACACGCCAGGCCGTGGGTGTCTCGATGCGGGCCAGGACGGGTGACGGTCGGCCATCGCCGCCGGGCCCGCCGTCGAGCAGCAGGCCACCGGTGTCGAAGCCGGCGATGCCGATGCCCGACCGTCGACCGCGGCCGAGCCATTCGGCCAGCGTTGCGGTGCTCAAGTCGAGCCCGTACAAGTGTGCGAACGCCCGCCCCAGCGCCAGCGCCAGTTGGGTGCCCGAGCCGAAGCCGGCATGCACCGGCATCACGCGGCGCAGGTGAATACGCAGTGGCTGGCGGACGCCGCTGCGCTGGCGCAAGGTGGCCACATGCGCCGTCGCACGGTCGATCTCGTCGGCGCACAAGGCATCACCAGCCAACCAGGTGTCAGCCGATGCAGGGCTCAACTCCACATCGCAAGCGTGCCCGTCGATCACCAACCCCAGGCTGCCAAAGCGTCGGCCGAGCGAGCCCGACGGATCGAGGAATCCGAGGTGCAATCGCGCTGCGGCCTGCACCGCCACGCCTGGGGCGGCGTGTCGAGCGTGGGCGGGGGTCATCATCGAAGGGACACGGTGACTTCGGGCCGGAGCCGGGGCTGTCGATTGTGCGG
Source organism: Rubrivivax sp. (assembly GCA_031408155.1). GTDB lineage: Bacteria > Pseudomonadota > Gammaproteobacteria > Burkholderiales > Burkholderiaceae_C > Rubrivivax. The sequence goes on along the minus strand of JANOJJ010000137.1, from coordinate 834 downwards.
ACACAAGCAAGCGCTGTTCCGCGCCCGCCAACTGCAAGCCGCCAGCCAGCCGCAGACGGCGCTCGTCGTGCCGCGGGCCTAGCGGATGTTCCGGCAGGGGGACAGATTGTTCCGATGCTGGCGGCAAGGACGCTCGCGCGGCGTCGAGGATGGTCCCTGCCTGACTGGCATGATCGTGCCGCGGTCTGGGGCCGCAGCGAAGCTGTACAACAGGCAAGGAGCAAACATGACCTCGTGGCGCAAGTCGACACCCAGCGATGTTTACAACGACGATGAGATCGACCAGCGGCTCAAGGCCGAGTTGCCGGCCTGGACCCATGAAGACGGCTGGATCCGTCGCAAGTACCGCACCAGCGGCTGGAAGGGCACGCTGATGGTCGTCAATACCGTCGGCCATCTGGCCGAGGCGGCGTGGCACCACCCGGATCTGAACGTCTCCTACGCCTTCGTCACCGTGAAGCTGAAGAATCACGCCGCCAAGGGTGTGACCGACCGCGACTTTGCCCTCGCCCGCAAGATCGAGGACGTGTTGATGTGGCAACCCGGCAAGGAAGAAGGCACGGTGCTCGAAGGCACGCCTGACGATCCGCGCTTCAAGTACATCAAGTACGACTGAGAGGCTGAGAGGCAATCGATCGCGCCCGCGCCGGGGTGGCCAAGGGCGCTGAGCAAGGCGCGGCGCGCAGCCTATGTTGGCCGCCTGGGCAAGCGGCGCAACACGGCTCAGCGCCCTTGGGTACCCCGGCCCGAAGGGTGAGCCCCAGAAAGGGCCCACTCGTCGTTGCAAAGCCTCGCCGGGTGTCCAACCCGGCTGCGCTTTGCGCCTAGATTGGG
>JANOJJ010000121.1:0-11834 GCA_031408155.1 Rubrivivax sp. | reverse complement strand
CCGACAACGAGACGTTCCGTATCAACGCCCTGAGCACGTACAACGTCATCGACGCTGCGGTGAAGTTGGGGATTCGCAAGGTGATCTTTGGCGCGAGGCGCAGGCGCTGGCCGGCCAGCACCTGCCGCGCGTCGACGCGGTGCACATCGTCGTCACCGAGGAGGCGCAGCCGCGCTGGCTGTCGTTCCTGAACGAGGAACAGGACGTGATCGAGGTCGTGCCAGCCGAGTTCGCCAACATCGCGTTCCCGAACAACGTGCTGGCGCCCAACCTGGCGAAGCGGAACATCACCATGGTGCGCTACCCGCGCGGCGACATCTCCTACACCTATTTCGGGATGGAGAACCCCGTCGTCGGCGGCTACCAGCCGCAGCAGGTCGCGCTGCGCCGCGCGATCGCGCTGGCGACCGACTCCGAGCGCGAAATCCGCCTCGTCCGGCGCGGCCAGGCGGTGCCGGCGCAAGGCACCATCAGCCCCGGCCTGTGGGGCTACGACCCTGCGTTCAAGAGCGAGATGAGCAGCTTCGACCGCGCTCGCGCCCAGGCGCTGCTCGACCTGCACGGCTATGTCGACCGCGACAGCGACGGCTGGCGCGAGCAGCCCGACGGCCAGCCGCTGCTGCTCGAGTACGCGACGCAGCCCGACCAGCTGAGCCGCCAGCTGGCCGAGCTGTGGCAGAAGAACATGAACGCGGTCGGCCTGCGCATCGAGTTCAAGACCGCCAAGTGGCCCGAGCAACTGAAGGCCAGCCGCTCCGGCAAGTTGATGATGTGGGGCCTGGGCTGGTTGGCCGGCCAGCCCGACGGCGACACCTTCCTGGCCATCGGCTACGGCCCCAACAAGGGACAGGCGAACCATGCGCGCTTCGACCTGCCGGCCTTCAACCATCTGTACGAACGCCAGCGCACGCTGCCCGACGGCCCCGAACGGCAGGCGCTGATGTTGCAGGCCAGCAAGTTGCTGGTGGCCTACATGCCGCTGAAGGTGACGTCGCACCGCATCGGCACCGACCTGGCACACCCCTGGGTGCTGGGCTACCACCGCAACACCTTCGTGCGCGACTTCTACAAGTACATCGACATCGACCCCACGCGCCAGCGCGGCCGCGGGGCGGATGCGCCGTGAGGCGACGCCACACGCTGGCGCTGGGGGCGACGGCTGGCCCAGCCTTGGCTCAGCGGCTACCGCCGGCCGCTGTTCTGGACCGACTGGTGGCATCTGGTGGACATCGACGCCGCGCGCCAGGCGGCCGCGATCTGAATCGGCAGGAGGCTCGAGCATGAAGCGACGCGACACCCTGGCCCTGGCCGCCTCGACGCTGGCGCTGCCCGCCAGCGGACGGGTCACCAGCCAGGCCAGCCTCGCCAGCGACAACGGCGGCAAGAAAGTGCTGCGCTACGCCTTTCGGGTCGCCGAGACCGGCTTCGACCCGGCGCAGATCAACGACATCTACTCGCGCACCGTCACGCCGCACATCTTCGAAGGGCTGTACCAGTACGACCCGCTGGCGCGCCCGGCCAGGGTGCGAACGCTGACCGCGGTGGACATGCCGCAGGTCAGCGCCGACTTCCGGACCTGGACGGTGAAGATCCGCCCAGGAATCCACTTCGCCGACGACCCGGCGTTCAAGGGCGTCAAACGCGAGCTGACCGCGGCCGACTACGTGTTCTCGTTCAAGCGCTTTGCCGACCCGGCGCTGAAGTCACCCACCTGGACCTGGATGGAACAGTTCGGCCTGTTGGGGCTGCGCGAACTGCGCCAGCAGGCACTCGACAGCAAGCAGCCGTTCGACTACGACCAGCCGATCGATGGCCTGCAGGCGCTGGACCGCTACAGCCTGCGCTTTCGGCTCGACAAGCCGGCGCCGCGCTTCGTCACCAGCGCACTCGCTGCCAGCGACCTGGTCGGGGCCGTGGCGCGCGAGGTGACGCTGGCCTATGGCGACGCGATCCAGGCGCACCCGGTTGGCACCGGGCCGTTCAGGCTGGTGCAGTGGCGGCGCAGTTCGTTCATCGCGCTGGAGCGCAACCCCGACTACCGCGACGTGCGGTTCGAGGCCAGCCCCGCAGCCGGTGATGTCGAGGGCCAGGCCATCCTGGCCCAGCTCGAGGGCCGCCGGCTGCCGATGATCGACCGGGTGGAAATCTCGATCATCGAAGAGAACCAGCCGCGCTGGCTGAGCTTCCTGCAGGGGGCGAGCGACGTGCTCGACGACGTGCCCTATGAATACATCGAACAGGCGCTGCCCGGCGGCCGGGTGGCACCCTACCTGGCCAGGAAGGGCATCCAGGGCCGACGCATGGTGCGCTCGGCCACCGACTACACGATCTTCAACATGGAAGACCCGATCGTCGGCGGCTACGAGCCGCACCAGGTGGCCCTGCGCCGCGCCATCAGCCTGGCGATCGATGTCCAGACCGAGATCGAGCGCGCGCGCCGCGGCCAGGCCATTCCTGCGCAGTCGCCGGTCACGCCCAACACCTACGCCTACGACGCCGCGTTCAAGAGCGAGAACGGCCAGTACGACCTGGCGCGCGCCAAAGCCCTGCTCGAGATGTACGGCTATGTCGACCGCCAGGGCGACGGCTGGCGCGACATGCCGGACGGGTCGCCGCTGGTGCTGAAGAAGAACACCCAGCCGACCCAGCAAAACCGCGAGCTCGACGACCTGTTCCAGCGCGACATGAAGGCTTTGGGCCTGCGGGTCGAGTTCCTGCCCGCCAAGTGGCCCGAAAACCTGAAGGCCGCGCGCGCCGGCAAGTTCATGCTGTGGAGCGTGGGTGGCGTGGCCCCCCGACCCCGACGGCCAGAGCAGCCTGCAGCGCTTTCACAGCAAGCAGATCGGCGGCCAGAACATGGCGCGCTTCAAGATGCCGGCGCTCGATGCCATCTACGAACAGCTGCTGGTGCTGCCCGACGGCCCCGAGCGCAAGGCCCTGTTCGCCGAGGCCAAACGGCTGACGGTGGTCTACATGCCCTACAAGTCGCATTCGCACCGCATGGTCGCCGATCTGGTCCAACCCTGGGTCATCGGCTACCGACGGCCGCTGTTCTGGCAGGAATGGTGGCACTGCGTCGATGTGCTGCCGGGGGCGGCGGCAGCGGCTTGACGCTGCAGGCCCCGTGCTTCCAGCGCTGCGTGTGCCGGTGCTCCGTGGCGACGCATCCGATCGCGGACCGAGTCCGTAAGACCGACATGAACGCTCCCCTTGACCCCCGCAGCCCGCCGGCACAGCCGTCAGCCGGTGGCGCCCGTGCCATCCGGCGGCGTCTGCTCGAACGCGTGGCCGACGCCGACCCGACGCACCTGACGATCAATGCAGACCAAGGCGGATGGCAGAACTTGCTCGATGGCATCGGCATCAAGGTACTGCACGAGCGCGACGGCGTGATGTCCTACCTGCTGCGGCTGGCCCCCGGGGCCAGGCTGCCGGCCCACCGCCATCCGATCGACGAGGAAGGCATCGTGCTCGAAGGCACGCTGCGCGTGGGCACACGGCTCGAGATCGGCCCCGGCAGCTACCACCGGGCGCACCAGGGGGCGCTGCACGCCTGCATCACGACTCCGACCGGTGCCACGATCTTCCTGCGCGGCGCGGCGCCATCGATCGATCAGGTGCTGGAATGACCCGCCGGCACTTGCATTGCGGTGCATCCGAAGTGACGATAGCGGCGTATGAACGGTTACTAAGCCGGGCGGCATGCCGCCGCCTGACCCTCAACGGGCCTGCCGGGCCCACCGCTGGCGAGACGGTTGCATGAACGTCACTCCCTCACTGATGCCCCGGGCGCGCAGCCTGCCCGACGGCGACGATGCAGCGCAACCGCCCGCCGACGCTGACGGCCAGCCTGATGATCTGGCCGACAGCTTCGATGCCGATCTTGACCAGGCTGCGCCGGCGCAGGCTCCTGGCCGCGCAGGGCCTTGTGCCTGCGCCATCACCGAGCCTCAGCTGGTCGACTGGATCGACGCCATCGTCGAGCGCGACGAACGCGCGCTGACGGCGCTGTACGACGCCACGTTGTCGCGCGTCTACGGACTGGTGTTGCACATCGTGCGCCGGCCAGGGCTGGCCGAAGAGGTGGTCGAGGACACCTACTTCCAGGTCTGGCGCCAGGCGGTCCGATTCGACCCCGGCCGCGGGCGGGCCCTGACCTGGCTGCTGGGCATGGCGCGCTCGCGTGCGATCGACACCCTGCGCCGCGAGGCACGCTTCCAGCACGACAACCTGGATGCCGACGCGGCGGCCGAACTGGACGCTGCTGCGCGGCCGGTTGACGAACTGCTCGACCTGGCGCAAGGCCATGCCGCGCTGCACGGCGCGCTGCTTGGCCTGAACGCGCAGCCGCGGCAGTTGGTGGCGCTGGCCTTCTTCCGCGGCCTCAGCCACGAAGAGATCGCGAGCCAGACCGCGCTGCCGCTGGGCACGGTCAAGTCGCAGATCCGGCGCGCCCTGATCACCTTGCGCGAGCGCCTGGGAGACAGCGGCGGGCACATGCTGGCGGCCTGAATGACGATCCAACTCAACCTCGAAGGCCCGGGCCTCGCGGCTCGATCATCGGAGACCCCGCCTGCCATGAGCACCCCACCCGTCAACCAGCCGATGCCCGTGCAGCCGACCCCCGTGCTGGTCGACGCGGAACTGGTGTCGTTGCTGGCCGAGCCCCTGGCTCGGGCGTGGTCGAATGGCGGTCTGGCCGGCGCGCCGGGCCAGGCCCTGCGCGACCGGCTCGCGCAGCGCCTGGTCGCATCGCGGCAGGCCGAGGCAGCGATGGTCACCACGCGCCGCCGGCGTGCAGCGCGGCAGTTGCTGGCTGCCGGCGTGACCGAACAGACCTTGTACCGGGCGCGGCCGGGCGAGCCGCTGCGCCCGGGCGAGCCGCTGCAAGCGCGCTTGATCGAACTGGCGCCCGGGGCGGCGTTCGACCTCGCCACGATGACGGCCGCGGTCCATCGTGAGTGGCTGGTGGTCAGCGGCTCGACCTGGCTGGACGGCCAGTGGCTGTCGGCGCGTGACTATCACGTCGTTCCCGCCGGCCACGCAGCCGGCAGTTGCTCATCCGAGTCCGGGGCGCTGCTGTTCCTGCGCGAGTCGGCGCAGCCGGCGCGGGAGCGCGACCAGCCCTTCACGGTACGTGACGCTGACGCCGAATGGCCCGACTTCGCACCCGGCATCCAGCGCCGGGTGCTGTGGCAGCGCGACGGCCAGGCGGCCATGCTCTACTTCGCGCAGCCAGGTGCCCAGGTGCCGCGGCACCGTCACGGCCACGATGAAGAATGCCTGATGGTGCAGGGCGAGCTCTTCCTCGACGACCTGCTGCTGCAGGTGGGCGACTACCAGCTCGCGCCGGCCGGCAGCGGGCATCGCGTCACCCAGACCGACACCGGCGTGGTGATCTACGCCCATGGCGACCTCGACCTGCAGTTCGTCGGCTGAGTTGACACGCTTGTGCAGCGGCCTGCACCTGAGCCGCGGCGCCTGCTTGACGGCGTCGACAACGGCTCAGGCGCCGGCCAGCGCAACGATGGCTGACAGCGTTATCGCGCCCGACTGTCGCTGCGTCTCGCGCCCCTGCTGCAGCCGCACCAGGGTCGGGATGCTGCGAATGACAAAGCGCTGCGATAGCTGCGGGTTGTCGTCGCTGTTGACCTTGACCAGCAGGGCGCGACCGTCGAGCTGGCGCGAGGCTTGCTCGAAGGCTGGCGCCATCGCCCGGCACGGACCGCACCAGGGCGCCCAGAAATCCACCAGCACCGGCAGCCGGCTGTGTCCGACCACGGCGTCGAAATTGCTGTCGTCCAGCGCCAGCGGATGCCCGGCCAGCAGTGCCTGGCCGCACTTCCCGCAGGACGGCGACTCGCCGGCACGCTCGGCCGGCACACGGTTGGTGGCGCCGCACTGCGCGCACGCGATCATCAGCTTGGGCAGGTCCATGTCGACCCAGATGGGGTGCCGCGGGGCGTCGTCAAGGGTCTGGCAGACGCCGACCCGGACCGGGCTGCAGCGCGCGCGTTGTGTCGGCCGGCGGGCTGACGGCGGCCGCTGCGGAATAGCGGTGCGCCGCGCGGCGTATGCTGTTTCATGCGTGCCCCCGACACCTTCTGCCGCCAACTGCTGGACACCCTGCCGCGATTGCGCCGCTATGCGCGCACGCTGGTGTTCGATGGCGCCACCGCCGACGACCTGACGCAGAGCACGCTGGAGCGGGCGCTGGCCCATTGGCACCAGTTCGACCAGCGGCGCGACATGCTGGTGTGGGTGTTGTCGATCGCGCACAACGCGTTTCTAGACAGCCGCCGGCGCGACGCGCGCCTGATCATCGCCGACCCCGAGGATCTGCAGCGCGTGCAGGACCGCGCCGGTGGTGAGCTAGGCCCCGACGTCGGCCTGCGGCTGGATCTGCAGGCCGCTCTGCGTCGGCTCAGCCCCGAACAGCGCGAACCGCTGCTGCTGGTCTGCGTGGAGCAGCTCAGCTATGCCGAGGTGGCCGAGGTGATGCACATCCCGATCGGCACCGTGATGTCGCGCGTGTGCCGGGCCCGCGCCGCGCTGCGGCAGTTTCTCGACGCCAGCGCCGGCCATACGCCGTCGGCTGCCGCGGTCCTGCGTCGGGTGGTATGACATGAGCGACTCCCGCACCACCGAACCGGTCCGCGACGAACAGCTCTCGGCCTGGCTCGACGGCGAATTGGGCGGCCCCGAGCGGCAGTCCGAACGGGCCGTCGTCGAAGCCTGGCTGCACGAACACCCTGAAGACGCCGCGCGCGTGCGCTTGTGGGCGGCCGACGCCGAGGCCCTGCGCGCGCGCCTTGATCCGCTGCTCGACGAGCAGGTACCCGAGGCCTTGCGCGCCACCGTGCTGCGTCGGCCCTTCGTCGCCAGCCGCTGGGCGATGGCTGCCGCGGCAGCCGGGCTGCTGCTGACGGGCAGCCTGATCGGCGCTGGTGCGGTCTGGCAATGGCAGCAGCGTGGCACCCGCGGTGAGGCTGCGCTCGCCGCCCGTGCACCCGCCGGCTGGGTCCAGCGTGCGGCCTATGCCCATGCCGTGTTCGTGCCCGAGCCGCGTCACGCGGTCGAAGTCAAGGCGCAAGAGGAACACCTGGCGCGCTGGCTGACACGCCGCATTGACGTGCCGGTCAAGCTGTTCGACCTGCGCGATCAGGGTTTCGATCTCGTCGGCGGCCGCCTGCTGCCCGATGGCGCTGGCAAGGGCGCGCAACTGATGTACCAGGACGCGCAGGGCCTGCGCGTCACCGTTTACCTGCGCAAGCCCGAGGTCGGCACGCCGGCCGCCTTCCGCTTCGAGCGGCAAGGGGACCTGGGGCTGTTCTACTGGGTCGAGTCGGGTGCTGGCTACGCGCTGGTGGGCGCCTTGCCGCGCGAACAACTGCTGGCGCTGGCGCAGTCGATCTACCAGCAGGGCGGCGCCAAGGCCGCTGAGTGAAAACGGGTCGTCGGCGGCCGGGGCCGAGGTCGTCCGCCACGCTGCATGAGGGGGTCGACATCGAGGCCCATCAGGTGCGCGGTGTTTGGGTCGCGGCGCCACACCCGCTGTCCGAGCGCTGATCAGGTCACCGGCACGAGCGCGATCGGCGGTCGTGCCAGGCTGCCGCCGCTGCGCGCACGCAGCTGGCCGCAGCCGCCGTCGACATCCTGCGCCGCCGATCGGCGCAGCCGGGTCAGGATCCCGGCCCGGTTGAGCCGTCGCGTCAGCTCGGCCGCATGGTCCCAGGCCGGGCGCCGGTAGGCGCTGCCTTCGACGCTGTTGAAGGGGATCAGGTTGAGCATCAGGTGCCGCCCGCGCAGCAGTTGCACCAGACCTTGCAGTTCGTCGTCGCCGTCGTTGACGCCGTGCAGCAGCGTCCACTGCACTTGCGCCGGGTAGCCGCTGGCGCGCGCATAGCGATCGGCGGCGTCGACCAGCTCGGCCGGATCAAACGCCGGCGCGCGCGGCAGCAGGGCTGCCCGCCGGGCGGCGTTGGTCGAATGCAGCGACAGTGCCAGCGCCGGCTTCACGCGCTGCTGCGGCAGGCGCTCGAAGATGCGCGCATCGCCCACCGTCGACAGCACCAGTTCCTTGTGCCCGATGCCACCCAGCGTGCCCAGCAGCTCGATCGCATCGAGCACGTTGTCCAGGTTGTGCGCCGGCTCGCCCATGCCCATGAAGACCACCTTGCGCACCGAGCGTCGCGCGCGCGCCAGCGCGACCTGGGCCACGATCTCGGCGCTGCCGAGCTGGCGCTGCAGGCCGTCGCGGCCCGACATGCAGAAGCGGCAGCCGACCGCACAGCCGACCTGGCTCGACACGCACAGCCCGTCGCGCGGCAGCAGCGTGCCTTCCACGCTCTGCCCGTCGGCCAGGTCAATCAGCAGACGCGCTGATCCATCGGCTGCCGGGTGCTCGCTGCGCAGCCGCGCCAGACCCTGCAGCTCGGTCAGCAGCGCCGGCAGCGCCGCACGCAGCGCGCGCGGCAAAAAGTCGGCGGCCGCCTGCCTGCCACCGTCCAGCGGCAGTGCCTGCGCCCAGCGGCGCAGCAGGTGCTGTTGGTGGATCGGCCTGGCGCCCAAGTCGCGCAGGCGGGTCTGGAGGTCGGCAATGCGCATCGGGGCCGGCAGTGTAGGGCCGGGCAGGGTCGTGGGGCCCGTTCCTAGAATGCCCGATGCCTGCGCTGCCCCGAGCCCTGCCCGCCACCACCCTGCCCGCGCGTCTGGCCCGCCTGCTGCTGGTGGCCCTGCTGGGCTTTGCGTCGGGACTGCCGCTGGCGTTGACGGGGCAGGCGATGCAGACCTGGCTGACGGTCGAAGGGGTGGATCTGGCGACCATCGGCTTTCTCGGACTGGTCGGCCTGCCCTACACCTTCAAGTTCCTCTGGGCGCCGTTGATGGACCGCTTCGAGCTGCCGCTGCTCGGCCGCCGGCGCGGCTGGCTGGTGCTGACGCAGCTGCTGCTGGCCGCCCTGCTGGGGGCACTGTCGACCGTCTCACCGACGGCGTCGCTGCGTGCATTCGCGCTGCTGGCTGCGCTGGTGGCGTTCGTCTCGGCGTCGCACGACGTGGTGATCGACGCCTACCGGACCGAGCTGCTGCCGGCGCCCGAACGCGGCCTGGGGGCGTCGCTCAACGTCGCCGGCTACCGGATGGCGATGATCGTCTCCGGCGGGCTGGCGCTGATCTGGACCGACGCGGCGCAGGGCGGTGGCTGGACCTGGCCCGAGGTCTACCGGCTGATGGCCGCGCTGATGGTTGCTGCCGCGCTGGTCTCGGCGCTGCTGCTGCCGCGGCTGCCCGAAGTCGACTTGCCGCCGCTGGGCGCCGGCGGCGCGCGGCGCGAGCTGTTCGGCTTCGCTGCCGTGCTGGCCGCGGTGGCGCTGGGCGTGCTGCTGACTGACCGCTGGGGCGGCGCGGTCGCGGGCGCGCTGCTCGGCCGCTGGCTGCAGGGCAGCGGCTTGCCGGCTGCGCTGCAGGGCCGCTGGATCGACCTGGCGGCGCTGCTGCTGGGCCTGGCCGTGACGCTGCCGCTGGCCGCATGGGCCGCCCGCCGGGCACGATTCGACACCCTGTTGGCGGGTCTGCGCGACTACTTCAGCCACCCCGGCGCGGGCGCCATCCTGCTCCTGATCGTGCTCTACAAGCTGGGCGACGCGTTTGCCGGCGCGCTGCTCACGCCGTTCCTCCTCAAGGGCATGGGCTATGCGTCGGCCGAGGTCGGCGTGGTCAACAAGGTGATCGGGCTGTGGCTGACGATCGCCGGCGCCTTGCTCGGCGGCGCGCTGATGCTGCGCCTGGGCCTGTGGCGTGCGCTGTTGCTCTTCGGCGTGCTGCAGACGGCCAGCAACCTGGGTTTCTGGTGGCTGGCGCGCGGCGGCCGTGGACAGCTCGGCGCCATGCTGCTGCCCGCCTTCGACTGGGGTTTTGTCAAGCTGGCCCAGGCCACGCCGGTGGACGGCGGCCTGCTGCTGGTGGTGGCCGGCGAGAACCTGTCGGGCGGCATGGGCACGGCGGCGTTCCTCGCCTTTCTGATGAGCCTGTGCAATCAGCGTTTCACCGCCACGCAGTTCGCGCTGCTGTCGGCCTTTGCGTCGATCGGCCGGGTCTGGGTCGGGCCACTGGCCGGCGTGCTGGCCGAGACCATCGGCTGGCCGAGCTTCTTCGTCATCAGCACCGTGCTGGCGCTGCCGGCGCTGGGCATGCTGTGGTGGCTGCGGCAGCCGATCCAGGCACTGGAGGTACCGGCCGGGGCCCGGCCCGATGACGGTTGAGCCCTGGAATTCCCCGCAGCTGGTCCCACCTGAACGGCGCGCGTTCGACAATCGACCGCCCAGCTTTGCGAAAGGCCACGATGACCCGTCCGCTCGACACCCTGGCTGCTACGACCTTGCGCTGCGGCTGCAGCCGGGTCGGTCGGCGCCTGTTCACCGGCGCCCTACTTGGCGCTGGCCTGGCCGGCGCGCTGCGGGCATCGGCGGCAACCATTCCAGAGTGCAAGCGTTCCGTCTTGACCCGGGCGGTACCGGCCGGCCAGATCGAGCAGCAGGCCGGCCGCCAGTACCGGCAGCTGCTGCAAGGGGCCAGCAGCGAGCGCAAGCTGGCGCCGGCCGACCACCCGCAACTGCAACGCCTGAAGTACATCGGTGCGCGCATCGTGCCATTCACGCGCGACTGCAACCCGCGTGCGGCGCAGTGGCAATGGGAGGTCAACCTGATTGGCAGCCGCCAGATCAACGCTTTCTGCATGCCGGGCGGCAAGATCGCGTTCTTCTTCGGCATCCTGTCCGAATTGCAGCTCAGCGACGACGAGGTGGCGATGATCATGGGCCACGAGGCCGCTCATGCGCTGCTCGAACACGCGCGCGAACAAATGGCCAAAAACTTCGGCACCACGCTCGTGGCAAGGGGCCTGGCAGCCTACTTCGGGTTGGGACAGGTCGGCGACGCCCTCGCGCAGGGCGGTGCCAAGCTGGCCTCGCTGGCCTACAGCCGCGGTGACGAGTCGGAAGCTGATGCGCTGGGCCTGATCATGGCCGCGCGGGCGGGCTACGACCCGCGCAGCGGCGTCACGCTGTGGCAGAAGATGACCAACACCGGTGGCGGCGCGCCGCCAGCCATTCTGTCGACCCACCCGGCCGGGCCGACGCGAATCAAGGACATCGAAGCCAGGTTGCCCACCGTGTTGCCGCTGTTCCAGGCTGCCGCCAAACCCGAGCGCCGCTTCGGCCCGCCGGCCAGGCTGACCCAGGCGCAGCAGGCACCATCGCGCTAAAGCCCGCTACCAGCGCGGCGGCAGGGCCTTGAGCAGCACCATCACGCCGCCGCGCGGCGCGCACAGGTAGCCGCCTTCCTGCAAGTCGTTGAGCTGGCGCGTGACCATCTCGCGCGAGCAGCCCAACTGGTTGGCCAGCTCCTTGTGCGTGAAGGCCTCGGTCATGCGCCGGCTGCCGTCAGGCTGCCGTTCGGTGCCGGTTTCGAGCAGGTGCTTGAGCCGCCCGTAGACATCGTTGAGGGCCATCACCTTGGCGCTCAGCGTGGCCAGGCGCGCGCGCCGGATGACCTTGGACAGCAACTCGAAGGCGAAGGCCGGATGCTCGTTCAAATGGCTTTCGAGCGTGCGCCGCGTCACCATCGAGCACACGGTGGGCTCCAGCGCCATCACGCTGGCCGAACGCGGGCCGCCGTCCAGGCCCATCTCGCCGACGTATTCACCCGGGCGGTAGGTGCTGTGGGTGATTTCGCGCTCGTTGTAAGTTCAAAAACCTCGAGGAGGTAAAGCAGCGTGTGGTGTTTACCACGCACACACCGGAGGTAGCTGGCAATGAAGAACACGATGCGGCGCG
>JANOJJ010000118.1:0-6496 GCA_031408155.1 Rubrivivax sp. | reverse complement strand
GCGGGAGCGACCGGCTCGATCGCGGGACAGATCGCGAAGCTCCAAGGCTGCCGCGTGATCGGCATTGCGGGCGGCACCGAAAAGTGTCGCTGGCTGACCGAACAGGCGCACTTCGACGCCGCCATCGACTACAAATCCGAGCCTACCTGCCCGCCAATGTGCTCGGCCGGTGGTTCTACCTGTACCTCATCCTGGACCTTTACAGCCGCAAGATCGTCGGCTGGGAGGTGCACGCCAGCGACGCCTCCGATCATGCCGCGCACCTGGTGCGCCGCACCGCGCTGGCCGAGGGCATCGCCGCGCTCGAGACCAAGCCGGTTCTGCACGGTGACAACGGCGCCACGCTCAAGGCCACGACGGTGCTGGCCATGCTCAACTGGCTGGGCGTCAAGCCCTCGTACTCCCGCCCTCGCGTGAGCGACGACAACGCCTACGCCGAAGCGCTGTTCCGAACGGCCAAGTACCGCCCGGAGTTCCCGGCCAAGGGCTTCGAAACGCTCGATGCCGCCCGCGCCTGGGCGGCCGGCTTCGTGCATTGGTACAACCTCGAACACCGTCACAGCGGCATTCGCTACGTCACACCACAGCAGCGCCATTGCGGCGAGGATCACGCCATCCTGGCGGCCCGCCATGTGCTGTACACCCAGGCCAAAGCGCTCAATCCGGCGCGCTGGTCAGGCCACACCCGCAACTGGAAGCCTGTCCTCGTTGTCACCATCAATCCTGAGCGTGACTCCGTCATCGCAATGCATTTGAAGGACCTCGAAATACAGCCGATGGCTGCGTGAATGAGGCGACAAGTAGCTTGACGCGCGCCGGCCGCTGCGCCAGCGGGGATGTCGGGCCGGCGTCGGCCCCGCGCGGCTAAGCTCGGTGCGACGCGCGCGGGTCGCAAGGGGTTGCAGCAGCGCGCGGCCGGAGACGACCGCCTTGCCAGACCCGGCCGCGGCGCAACCAGCCCGAACTTCGTCGCCGCTTCGCTTGGGCCGTTCGAGCCGCTCAGACGCTGGCCACCGAATCAGCGCGCTCGGCGCAGAAGCTCTCGAACCCTTCGATTGCCAGCGGTCGGCTGAAGAAGTAGCCCTGGAAGGCATTGCAGCCAACGCCGGCCAGGAAGTCGCGCTGCGCCGCCGTCTCGACCCCTTCTGCGATGACCCCAAGGTCCAGACTGCGCGCCAGCGCGATGATCGTCTTGACGATCGCTGAACCATTGGCGTCGCTCAGCATGTCGCGAACAAACGACTGGTCGATCTTCAACTGGTCCAGCGGCAGCCGCTTCAGGTACGACAGCGACGAGTAGCCGGTGCCGAAATCGTCGAGCGAAAAACCGACGCCTTCGGCCTTCAGCGCGAGCATCTTCTCGATGATCTGCTCGACGTTCGCGATCAGCAGGGTCTCGGTCAGCTCGAGCTTCAGTCGCTGCGGGTTGGCGCCAGTCGAGCGGATCACCTCGAGCACCTGCTCGACGAAGTCGGATTGGCAGAACTGGTGGGCGCTGACGTTAACAGCGAGCGTTAGCTCCGCCGTCTCGGGCCGAGCGGCCCACTGCGCCAGCTGGCTGCACGCAGCCTGCAGCACCCAGCGGCCGAGCGGCAGGATCAACCTGGTTTCCTCGGCCAGCGGGATGAATTCGGCCGGCGACACCATGCCTCGTCGCGGGTGGTTCCAGCGCACCAACGCCTCGGCGCCGATCAGCCGGCCGTTGGCAATCTGCGGCTGGTAGTGCAGTGTGAACTGCCGCTCCTGCACCGCTTCGCGCAGGTCGGCTTCGAGCGCTGCGCGCTTCATCACGAAGATTTCCATGTCGGGGTCGAAGAAGCGCAGCGCATTGCGGCCGGCGTCCTTGGCCTTGTACATCGCCAAATCGGCTTGCTTGAACAAGACATCGACTTCGGTCTGCACGCCGCTGAAAAGCGTCGCACCGATGCTCGACGTGCTGCGGTAGGCAACATCCTTGAGCTGATAGACCTCGTTCAGCGCCGCGAGCAGTTTTTCGCCGACGCCTTCGGTCTGGGTCGCAGCTTCGCTTTCGCTGCCACTCAGCCCGGTCAGCATCACGACAAACTCGTCGCCTCCCATCCTGGCAACGGTGTCGGCGGCGCGCACGCAGTCGGTCAGCCGTTGCGAGACAGTCTGCAGCAGCAGGTCGCCCATGTCGTGGCCGAGCGTGTCGTTCAGAGTCTTGAAGTTGTCCATGTCGATGAACAACAGCGCGCCATACCTGCCGCTGCGCGAGCTGGCGGTCATCGATTGCTCGAGCCGGTCGAGCAGCAGCGTGCGGTTGGGCAGCCCCGTCAGCTGGTCGAAGAACGCCAGTTCGTTGATACGCTGCTCGGACTGCTTGCGTTCGGTGCAGTCGATTTGGATCGAGATATAACGGGCGATGCCGCTGTGCTCGTCCTTCAGGGGCACGATCGCCGAATCGAGCCAGTACAGGGCGCCCGATTTGGCGCGACAGCAAATCTCGCCCTTCCAAATGTCGCCGCGGCGCAGGGCGTCCCACAGGCCGGCCTGGAATTCGGCGTCGTGGACATGGGTGTCGCCCATCCGGCGCTCGGCGCCGGCCATCTCGTGCTGGCTGTAGCCGCTGACCTGGCAGAACATGTCGTTGACGCGGATGATGCGGCCGTCTGGGTCGAGCACGGAGACCAGCGCGTGCTGGTCGATCGCCCGCAGATAGGTCGACAGTTCGGTGAACGCCTTTTGCATGCCGTCGTTGGCGAGCAACCGGATGTGCGCATTGCGCGCTTCCTGCTCGGTGTTCTGGAGCTGTTTTTCGGTCGCCTGCAGTTCGCGGTCCTTGCGCGCGATGAGGATGTTGAAGCCGACGACCACCAGGAAAAGCGGCAGCAGCAAACCGAAGATGTACAACGAGGTCGTGCGGACCTGCGTGCCGGCATCGGTCTCGATTCGGTCGAGCGGGATCGTGATCGACAGTGCGCCCATCAGCTGGTGCTGCTGCCATGTCTTGCCGGGCGCGGCGCCCGCGGACGACCGCCGGGCGCCAATATGGGTCTCGCTCTCGTACTTGTTGTGGCAGGCCACACATGAAACCTGGGACGCCGGGTCGGCGTACAGGTAGCGCAGCACCTTCTTACCCGCCGGCGAGCCGCTCTGGCCCTCGAACCGCCAGACCGGCTTCCAGGCGATCGGACCTTTCGGCAGCGCCTGGTCCTGTTTTTCAAGCTGCGGCCAGGCCCATTCCAGGAAGTCGTCCGACAGGCCTTGCGACGCTTCGAGGTTCCACTTGCTCACCGGCTTGTAGTGAAACAGGTCGGAACTGTTGGCGGCCGACGCGCGGCCGAGGATCTTCAGGAATTGCGACGGGATCGGAACATGGCCGGGCATTCGGTCCGAGTTCACGTCCGGGCCCTTGCCTTCGCGTTGCAGCTTGCCGGCGATTTCCTGCGCGTAGACCGAGCGTGCGGTGGTCGCCTGCGACGCCACGATTTCGGCCACGCTCAAGGCCTGAAGTTCAAGGGTGTTCTGGACCGCGTTTTCGACGACAGAGTAGGCAACGACCAGCGTCGCCAGAAACATGCAGCCCAAGGTGGACCAGATGATGGTTCGCTGCCGCGCCCAAAGACTTTTGAGGTTCATACGTGGCTGCTCCGCCAGGGCTGACGTCGGCGACGTTGCTGCCCGCGCTGGCCGGCGGGCTTGCCTGCACGTCGAGCCGACCCCGCCCTGTTGAGATCCGGTTCCGGTATCGGCATTTTCGGCAGTCGGTCGCCGATCTGAAGAAGGGCGGGTCCGGGGTCCGGGGTTTTGCTGCCTTGATCGCCGTCTGACGGTGTGCGCCAGGGCATGTGCTGCGGCAGGTCGAAGTCGAGATCGAAACGCGGCGACGTCGCGACCAGTTTGCCGCTTGGTCTCGTCGATCAGCGGCTGCGTGACGTGTCGCGCGGACAGCTGGTGACGCTGGACAATTTCGAGACGCTGTTCAAGGACGCGTTCAATCCGAAGCAGCTCGAGGGCCTGCGTTTGTTGCTCACCCCGTTTCCGCAAGCGCAGTTCAACCACTGACGACCGCCGCGCGCTGCGCCCACACATGGGCGTGGCGTGCTTCGACTGCCATTCCAACGGCTGTGCGTGGACATGCAGGGTTTCAGCCTGCACGCGGCTGTGCGCTGCGCGGCCGACGACCGCCAGGCGCTGGAACAACGGTGCCGCACCATCACCCGCCCAGCGCTGGCCAACGAACGGGTGCAGTGCAACGCTGCCGGCGCCCTTCGGTCGCCCGGGCAATCGAAGAGCGCCCTTCGGTCGCTCGTGCCAAGGTCGAGGCTGCACCTGATCCGCTTGCATGGCGTGTGGGCACCCAACGCCAAGCTGCGCGCGCAGGTGGTGCCGCAAGAGCCGCAGGCGCCCGCACAGGCAGCGCCGCCCGCCGATTGCCCCAGCGAAGTGTGCGCACCATCGGCCGCTGCGGCTGAGTTGGGCCCGGCGCCACGGGCGGCGGGGACCGGCTGCGCCCGGGCTTCTCAGGACCGAGCCAGCGGGGCCAGATCGTGCGCGTAAACCCGCCACCCAGCTGTCCGGGTAAACCTGTTCGGCCGGGTCATCGGCACTCGGCCGGCCACTGTCGACCCACAAAGACAGCGATCAGAGCCTCGACTGCCGGGCCTGTCGACCCTGTCGCCAAGGGAACAGGCCGTTTGAACGGCCTATCCTCAACTGCCGCAGCCCCACCGGGAGAGCCCCTGAGCGACTGCGGCAAGCTATGGCCTGTGACCGGCTCCCCAGCCTGGAGAAGGCATGTCAACAACCGTCGAATCCCTTCACGCAGAAGTGTTGCGCCTATCCCCGATCGATCGCGCACGTTTGCTGGACCGATTGATCGCCAGTCTCGATCAGGATGCTGAGCTGGAAGGCGCGTGGGATGCCGAGGCGGACCGGCGCGAAGCGGGCCTCGACTCCGGCTCGGCAAAGGCGGTTCCATTCGAAGAGGCCATCGCGCGGCTCGAGGCCCGCTTTCGTGGATGAACCTCTGCGTTCATCGTGACGCCGAGAGGGATGTCCAGGAAGCCGCAGCGTTCTACGAGCGTGAAGGATCGCCCGCGCTGGCCGCAAGGATTGTCAAGGAGTTCAAGCGCCTGTCGCTGCTCATCGTCGAGCACCCTGAGTTAGGTTCCCCTCGAGCCAGAGGCAGGCGCGGCTTCTCGATGAGTGCCTTTCCCTACACGGTCATCTATCGGGCAAGCGAAGACAGGCCAACTAACGCGCCATCTGGGCGACCCGCGCGGCCAGCGCGCGCCGGCGCAGGTTGTCGAGCGCCGCGCGCGGGGTGATGCTGCGGGGGTCGGCGCGCAGCTCGATCAGCGCACCGTTCGCGGCCTGCAACGCGCTGCGGGAGGTGGCGAGCGGCCGCCAGAAGACCTGGGCCGAGCACTCGAAGCTGCGCAACGCGCTGGTGCTGTTCAACCCGGCGCCGGTGACCTGAAGTAGCGGTCGGCGATGCCGCGCAGGTTGCCACCGACATCCGGGTTGGGTTCACTGCACGGTGAAGGTCAACGCGGCGCCGCCGGGCCGCCGCGAGCGGCCGCGGCTTCGGCCTTCAGCTTGGCGGCCAGTTGCTTCTGCTTGTCGGCCAGCGGCGGGAAGGGGCCGTACTGGTGCTGGTCGGCGGTGCCGAGCAGATAGGGCGGGAAGGCGGCATCCACCGGCTTGTTCCAGCGCGCCGGGAAGTCGGCCTCCAGGTTGGCCTTCACCGGCCGCGGCTGCGACACCATGTGCGCTGCCACGTCGTAGGCTTCATCCACGCTGAGCTGTATGGCGTCGTGGCTGGCGCCCTGCGGCATGTTGGCCTGGATGAAGCGGGTGGCCATGGCCAGACGGTTCATGCCGGCGCCGGTGTTGAAGCTGTCCGCACCCCACAGCGGCGGGAAGGTGTAGCCCTGCGCGTCACCGGCCTTGCCCGCGCGCACCCCCAGGCCTTCGGCACCATGGCAGGCCGCGCATTTGCCGGCATAGACCACACGGCCGGCGTCGGGGTCGGCGCGGCGGTCAGGCATTTTGGGCTGCAACGTGGCCGCGCCCTTGACGGTGCCGCCCACGGGCACGCCTTGCGACAGGAAGGCGATGTAGGCGGTGTAGGCCTTCATCTCGCTCGACCCCAGCGCCAGCGGCTGGCCGTTCATGCTGCGCTGCATGCAGCCGTTCACGCGTTCTTCGATGGTGCTGATGTCGTCCTCGCGCGCTCGGTACTGCGGGAAGGTGGCACTCACCCCGACCCAGGGCATGGCAAACGGCTTGGCGGCGCCGCCCTGGTGGCACGAGGTGCAGGCCAGGTTGTTGCCGGCGAAACGTCGAGCCGGATCGGCCACCTCGGGCCCGATGTGGGCGAAGGTGCGCGTGGTCAGCGCCTGGCCGTACAGCACCAGGTCGCGCTGCGGGCCGGCGGGCCGGACTTCCTGCTGGTCTCGATCGGCATCTTCGACAACGCGAACGCGGCCGAGTCCAATCGCCCGAAGCATCAGCCGAGTGAAGAGGCCTA
>JANOJJ010000122.1:0-1833 GCA_031408155.1 Rubrivivax sp. | reverse complement strand
ATCTCGGCGCGGCCGGCGACGCGCAAACAACGTTCGAACTGACCGGCTGCGGTCTGCACTTTCTCGTCCAGCGCCTCGATGCGGTAGACCATCGGGAAGGGTTTGATGAAGTGGCGCAGCGCGTGCGGCAGCTCGTTGCGGCGTGCCAGCAGGTAGGCGGTGGTCGAGGCTTCCCACTGCGTGCCCACGGCGTAAGGTTTTTGCAGCACGTAGCGGCGCGGCTCGTCGGGCAAGGGCTCGCGCTGCACCGGGCTGCGCGAGGCGACGCGGTAGATGCCGCTGGCATCGCTTTGCAGCCAGTACTCGACGCCGCTGTCGCTGCGCCGCCGCCATGCGCGGGCGCCGCCGAGGGCTTCCGCGCCGCGGTTGCTCAAGGTCAGCGTGTCGCGCTCGGTGCGCTCGCTGCCGGCGCCGAGGTCCCAGACGCTCTTCACGTCGTAGGTCCAGCGCCGGCCTTCGGCGAGCGGGAACATCGCATCGTCGAGCGGGCGCTCGGCGCAGGCGGTCAGCGCGAGCGCGAGCAGCAGCGTGAGCGTGGTCAGTGCGCCGCGCATTTCACTTCTCCGGCAGTTGTGGCGAGGGCAGATCGCGGATCTTGATCTCCTGCTCGTCGTTGCCGGGTTTGAGCCAGCCGCTGCCGCGGCCCTTGCCGGCCTTGGCCTCGGCGGTGCCCATCTGGCTGATGCCGTCGCGGCCTTTGCGCAGGCCGTCGTCGATCTGCGTGTGCAGGTCTTTGCTGTACGGCAGTTGGTAAGCACGCGGCGCGAGCATCGGACCCCCTTCTCGCGGCACGCTGACCCACAGGTAGATCGCACCGGCGGCCCGTTGCGTCGGCTCTTCGACGATCGACGCGATCATGATGAAACGCTCGGGCAGCGCGTCGGTGCTGGGGATGCCCCAGATCTCGTGCACCGCACCATGGCCGAAGAAGTACAGGCCCGTGACGCCGATCACCAACAGCGCCTTCATCCACGCCGGCCAGCGCGACCACAACAGCGCCAACAGCGTGACCAGCAGCAGCGTGGCAAAGGCGAGGACGAGTGCCAGGCTCACAGGCTTTGCACCAGCTTGGCCGGCAGCTTGCTCACACCGCCGGCGGCGCCATCGGGCAGCACCCGAAAGCGCAGCAGCGTGGCTTCGTCGCCGCGCTTGGCCAGCCGCTGTTGGCCGTGGAAGACGACCTCGACGCGCGGGTTGACCTTGATCACCGAGATCGTCAACTCGACGGCGCCGCCGGCGCGTGCATCGACCGGCGCGTCTTTGGACTGGTAGTAGTGCGCGTTGACCACGTACTCGCCCGGCGCGATGCCACGGATCGTCACCACCTCCTGGTTCAGCGGGTTGACGATGCGCCGGCCATCGACCTCCACGGTGTCGTTGGCGAGGCCGCGGTCGTCGCGGTCCAGATGCATCAGGCCGGCTTCACGGTTGCGGAACCAGACCACCTCACCGGCCGGGTTGCGCACCCACAGGTCGATGTCGTTGGGGTCGTTGTCGGGCCAGCCGAGCGTGATGATGAACTCGGCCTTGGCGGGGATGTCGCCGGCCTTGGTCGACTTCGGGTTCATCGCCAGCAGCGCCACGATGAAGCAGAAGACGAAGGCGATCAACATGTTGAACAACATGTCGTAGAACGGATCGACCTCGGCTTCGCGGGTGCGGCGGCGGCTGCGCATGGTGGGGCGGGCTCAGGCTTGGCCGGCGGGTGTCAGCGCCAGGCCAGCACGTTGGCAGTCGGCCACCAACTGGTCGGCAAAGCGGTCCAGCCGGGTCAGCTGCAAGCCCAGCAGGATGTTGCCGACGAGGCCCACCATGGTGGTCAGCAACGCGATG
>JANOJJ010000084.1:0-18129 GCA_031408155.1 Rubrivivax sp. | reverse complement strand
CGACGCTGCGGCCAACCCCGACTTCAATTTTCTCAACGGCGACGACGGCAACCTCAACTACAAGCGCGGCGACATCACCTCGCTGGCGCTGAAAGGCACGCACGAGTTCGGCCTGAAGACGACCGACGGCTGGCGCGCGCTGGCGCGCGCAACTTGGGTTGGCGACGCCAAGGCCGGCGACACGCGGCGCACGGAGCTGTCTTCGGAGGCCAGGAAGATCGCGGTCCACAACTTCACCATGCTCGACGCCTGGGTCTCGAAAGACTTCAAAGTCTTCGACAACCGCAACGCCACGCTGCGCCTGGGCAACCAGGTGCTGAGCTGGGGCGAAGACATTTTCATCATCGGCGGCATCAACCAGATCAACGCCTTCGACCTGCGCAAGCTGCACACGCCCGGCACGCAGGTCAAGGAGATCCTGCGCCCGGCGCCGATGCTCGCCGTCAATGCCGGCATCGCCGACGGCCTGAGCGCCGAGGCCTACTACCAGTTCCGCTGGAACGCGTTCCGCTTCGACCCGGTGGGCACCTTCTTCTCAGGGGCCGACGTGGTCGGTGCCGGCCAGCGTGCGGCCTACATCCCGAGCTCGGTGCTCGGTGAAGCGGCGGGCACCTTCGGTGACATCGGCGCGGGCATCCAGAACGGCGTCAACGTGGTCCCTTTCGAAGCCGACAAGACACCGCCGAAGGGCGGCCAGTTCGGCCTGGCGATGCGCTTCAAGCCCAAGGGCATGGACACCGAGTTCGGTCTGTATTTCCAGCGCTACCACGACAAGCTGCCCTTCACCACGCTGTTCACCGACCCGACCTACGCCGCCTACAACGTGGCGAGCATCGGCTACGTCAACGAGTACGGTCGCGACAAGAACCTGTTTGGCGTGTCGTTCAACACCAAGGCCGGCCCGGTGGCACTGGGCGGCGAGATCTCGTACCGTCCACGCGACTCGGTGGCGATCGACGGCAGCGTGCCGTTCGCCGGGCGTTTCAGCATCTTCGACCCCGCGTTTGCCGACGCCAGGGGTCGCGTGACCGTGCGTGGCTTTGTCGAAGAGAAGAAGTTCCAGGCCCACCTGACGGGCCTGTACTTCACCGAGGTCAACTCGCCGATGGGCGCTCTGGTCAAGGCGCTGGGTGCGGCCGAAGGCACGCTGCTGGCCGAAGTGGCGGTCACGCATTACCCAGAGCTCAATATCGCCGAGGTGCCCTACCTGATCTTCCCGAGCTATGCATCGCCGACCAAGACATCCTGGGGCTATGCCTTCGAGTTCGACCTCTCGTACCCGCGCGTCTGGGGCACCAGCTGGAACCTGACGCAGGTGACGGTGTTCACGCACGACGTGGCCGGCATTTCGCCGAACACGCTGCCCTTCGTCAAGGGCCGCAGGTCGCTGTTCGTGGGCATGAACTTCGACAACGGTTCGGTCTGGAAGGTGCAGGCCGGCTACGCGGCCTTCTTCGGTGGTGGCCTGAACAACATCGTGCGTGACCGCGACAACCTCTCGCTCAGCCTGTCGTACAGCTTCTGAGCATGCTGCAGCGCCTGGTCGCCGCCATCGAAGGACTGATCTTCGGCCACCGCGCGGCGCTGCTGGCGCTGCTGGCCGTGGTCACCGCGGTGGCAGCGGTGTTCGCTGCGCGGCTGCACATGACGGCCGGATTCGGCAAGCAACTGCCGCTGGGCCATGAATACACCGAGACCTTCGTCAAGTACAAGGACGTGCTGTTCGGCGCCAACCGGCTGATCGTCGTAGTGCATGCCAGGCAGGGCGACATCTGGCAGCCCCGGACGCTGCAGAAACTCAGCGAGGTGACGCAGGCGCTGCTGTACCTGCCGGGTGTGGACCGGCGCTCGGTCACGTCGCTGTGGACACCGAACACGCGCGTGATGCTGGTGACCGAAGAAGGCTACGAAGCGCGCGACGTGATCGGCGGCGACATCACGCCCGACAGGCTCGATGCGGCCACCGTGGCCCGGATCCGCGACAACGTGGTGCAGGGTGGCTACATGGGCTCGCTGGTGGCCAGCGATTCGTCGGCGGCGATGGTCACGGCCGACCTGCTCGACGCCGACCCGCGCAGCAAGGCGCCGACCGACTACATCGCGCTCGGTCCGCAGATCGAAGCCGCGCTGCGCACGAAGTTCGAAGACGCCGGACACGAGATCCGCATCATCGGCTTTGCCAAGCAGATCAGCGACATCGCCGAAGGCGCCCAAGGCGTGGTGGTGTTCTTTGCGCTGGCTTTCGTGCTGACCGCGCTGGCGGTGTGGTGGTACTGCCGATCGCTGGCCTTCACGGCGGCGGCACTGGCCTGTTCGCTGGTGTCGCTGGTGTGGCAGTTTGCGTCGCTGCAGGTGCTGGGCTACGGCCTGGACCCGCTCGCCATCCTGGTGCCCTTTCTGGTCTTTGCGATCGGCGTTTCGCACGGGGTGCAGCAGATCAACACCATCGTGCGCGAGATCGGTGCCGGCGCGACGCCGCTGGCCGCCGCGCGCCACAGCTTCGGCACCCTGCTGGTACCAGGCACGATGGCGCTGGTCACGGCCTTCGTCGGCTTTGCCACGCTGATGCTGATCCCGATCCCGATGATCCGTGAGCTGGCCATCACGGCGTCGCTCGGCGTGGCCTACAAGATCATCACCAACCTGGTGATGCTGCCGGTGGTGGCCTCGTACGTGCGCCTGAGCGCCGGCTACGGCCAACGCATGCAGCGCGTGCGCGACAAGCGCGCCCTGCTCGTGGTGGCGCTGGCGCGTCTGGCCGAGCCGGGACCGGCTCGGCTCGTGCTGGCGCTGGCGGCCGTGCTGTTCGGCCTGGCGTTGTGGGGCAGCCGCGACCGCCACATCGGCTACGTGCAGCCTGGTGCGCCGGAGTTGCGCGACAGCGCGCGCTACAACCTCGACGCGGTGGCGATTGCCGACAAGTTCGCGGTCGGCCTGGACGTACTGACCGTGGTCAACGAGACCACGCCCGACAGCTGCTACGACCGCGTGAAGATGAGCTACATCGACGATCTGGCGTGGGAGCTGGCCAACACCGACGGCGTGATCGGCACCGCCAGCCTGCCGGCGCTGGTCAAGTTGGGGGCGGCCGGCTTCAGCGAGGGCAACCCCAAGTGGGGCGACATGCCGCGCGACAAACGCTCGATGGCCAGCTTCATCGGCCTGGTGGGTGAAGGCTCGGGCCTGTACGACCCACGCTGCACGGTGCTGCCGATCAACGTCTACCTCGCCGACCACAAGGCCCAGACCATCCAGCGCGCGGTCGAGGTGGTCAAGCGCTTTCGCGCCGAGCAGCAACTCGACGGCGTGACCGTGCGCCTGGCCAGCGGCAACGCCGGCGTGCAGGCCGCCACCAACGAAGTGCTCGCAGCCACCGAGCTGCCGATGATGCTGTACGTCTACGCCACCATCGTGGTGCTGGTCTTCCTGACCTACCGGGACTGGCGTGCCGTGGTCGCCTGCTGCCTGCCGCTGACGCTGGCCACCTTCGTCGGCTACTGGTTCATGAATGCACTCGACATTGGCCTGACGGTGGCCACGCTGCCGGTGATGGTGCTGGCGGTGGGCATCGGCGTCGACTACGCGTTCTACATCTACAACCGCCTGCAGCTGTACCTGTCCGACGGCCTGGCCATCGTGCCGGCCTTTCGCCGCGCGTTATCAGAGACCGGCATCGCCACCATCTTCACCGCGATCACGCTGAGCGTGGGTGTGGCCAGCTGGGTCTTCTCGCCGTTGAAGTTCCAGGCCGACATGGGGCTGCTGCTGGCCTTCATGTTCATGCTCAACATGATGATGGCGATCACGCTGCTGCCGGCGCTCGCGGTGACCATCGACACGCTGATCCCCCGCCGCGGCCCGGTGCATCGGCCTTTCATGGCGCATTGAGGTGAACCAGCGCACCCTGCCCCGCCGCACGGTCCTGGCCTCGGGCCTGTGCGCTGCGCTGGCCGCGCGGGCGGCGCCGTACCAGGTCGACGGCCCGGCGCGCGTGCGTGCCTTGTCGGCCAAGGGCGTGCTGCTCGACGTGGCGGTGGCCGGCACGCGCCTGGTCGCGGTCGGCGAGCGCGGCCACGTGCTCCTGTCTGACGACCAGGGCAAGAGCTGGCGCCAGGCCCGGGCCGTGCCTTCACGCAGCACGCTCACGTCGCTCTTCGTGGCCGACGCCAGCTCGCTGTGGGCGACTGGCCACGGCGCGACGATCCTGCGCTCGACCGACGCCGGCGAAACCTGGACCGTAGCCGACGGCAAGGCCGACGACCCCGATGTGTTGCTGGCCATCCGCGTGCAGCCCGACGGCCATGGGCTGGCGGTCGGCGGTTTCGGCGTCGGACGCATCACCAGCGACGCCGGCAAGAGCTGGCAGCCGCACACGCTGATCGACGGCGAAACCGGTGAGCGGCACCTCAACCGCATCGTCGTCAGCGCGGCCGGCAGCTGGCTGATCGCCGCTGAAGGAGGCCATGTGTTGCGTGGCAGCGGCGCCGGTGCGATCGCCGGCTACCGCTGGGCGGCGGTGAAGACGCCTTATGCCGGCTCGTTGTGGACCGGCATCGCGCTGCCTGGCGGCGTGCTGCTGCTGGGCGGCATGCGCGGCAACCTGGTGCGCAGCGCCGACGACGGTGTCGGTTGGACGCACCAGCCGGTGCCGCAGGCCGGCTCGTTCACCGGTTGCGTGGCGCTGGCCGACGGCCGGCCGCTGCTGGTCGGCGTGGACGGCACAGTGGTGCTCGGTGATGTCGCGGCCAGCACCTTCAAGCTGCAGCGCCTGGATGACCGCGGCACGCTCACCGCGGTGGCCCGCCTGGGCAGCGGCGCGCTGGTGGCCGCCAGCCTGAGCGGCATGCGCATGCTGGAGCTGCCGACATGAAGGCCAGCCGCGCAGGCGCGGCGCTTGCATCCGCTGCGCAGCACATGCAGGATCGGCAACCCCGATTGCCGCAGGAGACCCCATGGCCACGCTGATGACCTACGAGACGCAGGACGTCGACGAGCAGGCCCAGGCGCTGAGTGGCTTTCGCCAGTTCTACGAGCAGCTCGGCCGCGGCCGCTTCCACGGCTCGGTATGGCAGTTGATGATGGGCGAAGGCTTCATGCTGCGCGAGGCGTCCAACCGCGGGCTGCGCCAGCGCTTCTCGCCGCCAGTCGACCATGTGACGCTGGCGGTACCGCTGGCGGTCCAGCCCGGCTCGGTCTTTGCCGGCCGGCCGCTCGAGCGCGAATCGCTGATGGTGCTGGCCAGCGACGAGGAATACGAGCTGCTGAGCACCGGTGAGTTCGACCTCGTCGCGCTGTCGGTGCATCGCGACCTGCTCGACACGCTGGCTCCGGACAAGATCGAATGGCTGCGCCGCGCGCAGCGCGAGCGCAACCTGCCGCTGGCGCCCGATGCGGCGGCCGCGATCCGGCTGATGTTGCTGGCGGTTTCGGGTGAGGCCGAACGCGACATCGCGTCGCTCGACGACAGTGTCAACGCAGCGGCACTGCTGTCGGCCACGCTGGTGCAGACGGTCTTGCTGGCGATGGCCGGGGACCGCGGCGAACATGCGAGCAACATCCCGCGCCGCGCCGACACCCGCATGAAGGTGGTGCGCCGTGCGCTCGACTTCATGCGTGCGCACCTGCACGAGGACATCGGCGTGGCCGAGGTCTGCGCCGCCGCCTGTGCCAGCCGGCGCAGCCTGCAGTACTGCTTCGAGGAGTTCCTGCACACCACGCCGCAGGCCTACCTGCGCGCGCTGCGCCTGAATGAAGCGCGGCGCACGCTCAAGACGCGCGCCGACCAGCCCATCACCATGCTGGCCAGCGAACTGGGCTTTGCCAGCGCCAGCCACTTCACGCGCCACTACAAGCTGATGTTCGATGAACTGCCGTCGGAGACCCTCAAGGCCTACGGCCTCAACGCCGCCGGGCTTGCGCTGTGACCACGACATGACCCAGGAGTCGCCCATGCAGCCCGAACCGCGCGCCCCGATCGACGGCCTGTCGCACGTGCGCGGCAGCACCGACCAGCCGCTGTCCGAGGCCACCGTGTACGGCCTGCTGGTCGAGGCCGCAGGCCGTTGGCCGCAGCGCGCCGCCGCGGTGTTCATCGAGCAAGGCCAGCGTTTCACCTGGGCGCAGTTGCTGGCCGAGGTCGACCGCGCCGCGGCCGGCTTGGCGCGGCTGGGGGTGCGCAAGGGCGACCGCGTGGGTATCTGGTCGCCCAACCGCAGTGAATGGCTGCTGACGCAGTTTGCAACCGCACGCAGCGGCGCCATCCTGGTCAACATCAACCCGGCCTATCGACTGGCCGAGTTGGACTACACCCTGAATCAGGCCGGCGTCAGCGTGCTGGTCACGGCGGCGGCCTTCAAGACCAGCAACTACCTCGGGCTGCTGCAGAACCTGGGCGTGGGACCCGACGGCACCAGTGCGCGCTTGCCGGCGCTGCGCAGCGTGGTGCGGCTGGGTGACGAGCCGACCGCCGGCATGGTGAACTGGCCGCGCCTGCTGGCGCCGAGCCATGACGAGCGCGCGCAGCCGTCGATCGCCGACCGCCTGCACTGCCACGATCCGATCAACATCCAGTTCACCAGCGGCACCACCGGCGCGCCCAAGGGCGCCACGCTGACGCACCACAACATCGTCAACAACGCGATCGCGGTGGCGCGCTGCATGCGGTTGACCGAGGCCGACGCGCTGTGCATCCCCGTGCCGCTGTACCACTGCTTCGGCATGGTGCTGTCGGTGCTGGCCTGCGTGAGCAGCGGCAGCAAGATGGTCTTCCCCGGCGAAGGCTTCGATGCGCGGGCCACGCTGGCGGCGGTACAGGCCGAACGCTGCACCGCGCTGCACGGTGTGCCCACGATGTTCATCGCCGAGCTCGACCTGCCCGGCTTCGACGGCTTTGACCTGTCGACGCTGCGCACCGGCATCATGGCCGGCGCACCGTGCCCGGTCGAGGTGATGCGCCGCGTGCGCACCGACATGCACATGACCGAGATCACGATCGCCTACGGCATGACCGAGACCAGCCCGGTGTCGTTCCAGAGTGCCACCGACGACCCGGTGGACAAGCGCGTGACCACCGTCGGGCGTGTGCTGCCGCACCTGGAGGTGAAGATCGTCGACCTCGACGGCCGCCCGGTGCCGGTGGGCGACATGGGCGAGCTGTGCACGCGCGGCTATTCGGTTATGCAGGGCTACTGGGGTGACCCCGAGCGCACGGCGGACACCGTGCGCGACGGCTGGATGATCACCGGCGACCTGGCAACGTTCGACGAACAGGGCTACTGCAACATCGTCGGCCGGGTCAAGGACATGGTGATTCGCGGCGGCGAGAACGTCTACCCGCGCGAGGTGGAGGAATACCTGTTCCGCCATCCCAAGGTGGCCGCGGTGCAGGTGTTCGGCGTGCCCGACGGGCGCTATGGCGAAGAGCTGTGCGCGTGGATCATCACCAAGTCGGGCCAGAGCTGCACCGAAGACGAGATCCGCGCCTTCTGCCGGGACCAGATCGCGCACTACAAGGTGCCGCGCTACATCCGCTTCGTGCAGGAGTTGCCGGTCACCGTGACCGGCAAGCCGCAGAAGTTCGTGATGCGCGACGCGATGATGCTCGAGCTTGGCCTGAGCGTGCAGGCTGCGGCCTGAGAGGCTGAGCGGCGATGGCGCCAACCCAGCCGCGATCACGTCCGCCCGGGCGCCGGCGGCTGCTCGGCTGCGCACTCGCGCTGACCGCGCTGGGTGGGGTCGCGTGGCAGCGCACCCGCGCCGAGCGGCGGCTGGGCACCGACCGGCGCGCGCTGCGCCCGCCGGGTGCGCTGGCCGAAGCCGGCTTTCTTGCCGCCTGCGTGCGCTGCGGCCTGTGCGTGCAGGCCTGCCCGTGGCGCACCTTGCGCCTGGCCGACGGCGCCGGCCCGGTGGCGGCCGGTACGCCGTATTTCCGTGCCCGTGAGGTGCCCTGCGCGATGTGCGACCCGGTGCCCTGCCAGCGCGCTTGCCCGACCGGAGCGCTGGGGCACCGTTCGCTGCGCATCACCGACGCCCGCATGGGTCTGGCCGGGCTCAACCGGCCCGAGGCCTGCTACAGCTTCATCGGTGCCGCGGCCTGCAACAGTTGCTTCAAAGCCTGCCCGCTGCGCGGCCGTGCGATCACGATGCGCCAGGGCGTCACGCGGCTCGGTGGTCGCTTCACGCCGACCGTCGACGGCACGGTCTGCACCGGTTGCGGCCGCTGTGAACAGGCCTGTATCGCCGAGCAGCCGGCGATCACGGTGCTTGCGCTGCAGCAAGCCGAGCGCAGCGGCAGCCGCGATGGCCCGGCCTGAAGCGCCCGCGGGGCCACGGGGCCGGCCGCGCTGGCCGTGCTGGCCGCGCTGGCCGCGCTGGCTATTGGCGCGGCGCATGGTGCAGCTTGGCCTGCTGGCCGCATTTGCCGGCGCGCCCTGGTTTGGCGCGCCGCTGGTGCAGGGGTCGCTGGCCAGCAGCCTGTGGTTCGGCAGCCTGATCCTGAGCGACCCCTTGGTCGTGCTGCAGTCGTTGCTCGCAGGCCACCCGGTCGCGATGCCAGCCCTGCTCGGTGCTGCCGCGGTGGCGCTGCCCTGCATGCTGCTGGCCGGCCGGCTGTACTGCGGCTGGGTCTGCCCGATCAACCTGGTCAGCGACGGCGCCGACGCGCTGCGCCGCGCGCTCGGCTGGCGCGCCGGCGTGCTGCCGCGCGCCGACCGGCGGCTGCGCCCGGTCGTGCTGGCGCTGGTACTCGGGGCCAGTGCACTGTCAGGCACGGTGGCGTGGGAGGTGGTCAACCCGATCACGCAACTCGTGCGCGGCCCGGCCTTCGGGCTCTGGACCGGCGCTGCTTTCGCGCTCGCCAGCGTGCTGCTGCTCGACTTGCTGCTGCTGCGCCACGGCTGGTGCGGCACCCTGTGTCCGGTGGGGGCGTTCTATGGCGCGTTGGGACAGCAGGGCCGCCTCTACGTTCAGGCCGTGCGGGCCGAGCGCTGCACGCACTGCGGCGACTGCTTCGACCATTGCCCTGAGCCGCAGGTGATTGCGCCCGTGCTGCGAGCGCAGGCGCCAACCCTGTGCATCGTCGACACCGATTGCCTGCGCTGCGGCCGCTGCATCGATCAGTGTGCCGAGGGCGTGTTCGCGTGGCGCCTCGGCGCTGCCGGGCGGCGCCGGTCATGATCACCGTTCCGGTCTTGGCCCGGGTTCCAGTTGAACGGGTGGGGGTCGCACCCGATGAATCGTTGGCAGCGAGGTGCGTCCCCACCCGCTGCCTGGACTGGGCCACGCAGCCGCGCATGCCCGCACACGAGGAAGACAGACCATGCAGCATCTTGACATCCGCCGCCGCGGCGCCCTGACAAGCCTGGGCGCAGTGGCCGTGGCCGCCGCTCTGGGGTCGCCCATGCTCGCACGGGCGCAGGCCAAGCCGATCGTGGTCGGCTTGCCGATCGCGCAGAGCGGCCCGGCCGGTGTGGCCGACCATGCCGACTTCCTCAACGGCGCCAGGCTGGCGGCCAAGCAGATCAACGCCGCTGGCGGCGTTAAGGGCAGGCCCATCGAGTTGAAAGTGTTCGACATCGACATCATGACGCCCGAGGGCACGCAGGCCGCCTTTCGCAAGATGGTCGACGCCAAGGTGCAGGCCATCGCGTCGCCGTTCGCGATCATCCCGATCCCGGCGATGGAGGCGGTGGCCAACTACAAGGCGCCCTACCTCAACGGCAACACGTCGATTGCCGCGATGGAGTACCGCAAGAAGAATGACAAGAAGTTCGCCCACGTGTTCCACCTCGACCCGGCCGAGACCTTCTACGGTGCGGGATTCCCGATCTTCCTCGAGCAGCTGCAGGCCAGCGGCGCGTGGAAGCCGGTGAATAACAAGGTCCACATCGTGAGCGAACAGTTGGCCTACACGCAGGCCATCACCAAGAGCGCCGAAGAGAACTTCAAGAAGCGCGGCAAGTACGAAGTGGCCAAGGTCACGCAGATCCAGTTTCCGGTCCAGGACTGGGGCCCGGTGATGCAGGAGATCAAGAAGACCGGCGCCGGCGTGCTGATGATCAACCACTGGGTCGCGGCCGAGCTGGCGGCCTTCTCCAAGCAGTTTGCCGCCAACCCGCTGCCCGGCGCGCTGGTATACCTGCAGTACGGCCCTTCGCAGCCCGAGTTCCTGGGCCTGGCAGGGCCGGCCGCCGAAGGCTTTGTCTGGGGCACGGTGTACGGTGTCTACGCCGACCAGCAGGGCCAGACCTTTCGCGACGCCTACAAGGCCGAGTACCTGGCCAAGGGCGGTGTCATGGGCATGGTCTACACCGGTGGCGGCTACGACACGCTGCACCTGCTGGCCAAGGCCTGGGCCACCGCCGACCCCGACAAGTTCGACGCCGTGAACAACACGATCCGCAAGATGACGTATCGCGGCGTGAACGGCTTCTACCGCTTCGACAACCCGCTGCAGGCGCCGCTGCATTACCCGCTGGAAACGAGCAAGCTCGACGAAGGCATCGCGCACCTGTTCTTCCAGGTGCAGGGCGGCGCGCACCGCATCATCTCGCCCGATGCGCTGAAGGAAGTGGGCTTCAAATCCGCGCCCTGGATGAAGTGACGTGAACCCTGCGGTCGGCGATCCGCTCTTCGAGTGCCGGGACGTCGGCATGCGCTTCGGTGCCCGGCCGGTGCTCGAAGGCGTGTCGCTGGCGGTACAGCCGGGCCAGGTGCTGGGCGTGGTGGGGCCCAACGGCGCCGGCAAGACCACCTTGTTCGAGATCCTCAGCGGCCGCCTGCGGCCCGCCAGCGGCCGGGTCTTCATGGACGGGCGCGACATCACCGCGCTGGCGCTGCACCAGCGCGCGCGCCTGGGCCTGGCGCGCACCTACCAGAGCCCGGTGGTGCCCGAGGCGCTGACCGTCGGCGAGGTCTTCAAGGCGGCACGCCAGGCCTGGCTGCCCTACCTGAGCGCACACCACACCGAATGGGCCGCGCACCAGGTGGGCTTGAAGGCATTGCCGCAGGCGGCGGCCGGTGGCCTGGGCACGCTGGACCGCCGACGCCTGCTGTTGGCCTGTCTGCTGATGCGCCGCCCGCGGGTGCTGTTGATGGACGAACCCGCAGCCGGCCTGATCAACGCCGAGGTCGACGCGATCGACGGCATCCTGCGTTTCGTTGCGCGTGAGCTGGGCGTGGCGGTGCTGGTGGTCGAACACCGGCTCGAACTGCTGGCCGCGATCGCGCAGCGTGTGATCGTGCTCGACGCCGGCAGGCTGATCGCCGAAGGCTCGCCGCAGGCTGTGTTCGACGACCCCCTGGTGCGCGCCGCGTACTTCGAGGGTGACCCGGTTCAGGCATGACTGCGGCACCAGGCCAGGACTCGACGCCGACCCCAGGCCGCTGCCTGGGCGACGCAGCGCTCGACGTGCTGCGCGTGCAGGGCCTGTCGGCCGGCTACGGACCGTTGACCGTGCTGCACGACCTCGACTTCCATGTGCGCGCGGGGGAACGGGTGGCCATCGTGGGCCTCAACGGTCATGGCAAGACCACGCTCTTTCGTGCCATCAGCGGCCTGACCGGCTGGCAGCGTGGATCGATCCGCCTGCAGGGCCAGGAGATCGGCGGTACGCGCACCACCGGGCCCGGACGGCATACGCACCGAATCGTGCGCCTGGGGCTGGCGCACATGCCGCAGGGCGACGCGATCTTCCCCGGCCTGACGGTGGCGCAACACCTGGACTGCGGCGCCTACACAGGCACGGCCTGGAAGCGGCGCCACCAGCGGCGCGAGGAACTGCTGCTGATCTTCGAGCCGCTGAGAAGACTGCTCAAGGCCACCGTCGGCACGCTCAGCGGCGGTGAACGGCGCATGGTGTCGCTGGCGCGCGGGTTGATGGCCGATGCCAGGCTGTACCTGGTGGACGAACCCTCGCTCGGCCTGGCGCCCATCATCAGCCGCGCCGTCATCGACGCGCTGCTGCAGATCGACCTGCAGCACGGCGCGATGGTCATCGCCGAGCAGAACCTGGCGCTGCTGGCGGGCCATTGCCACCGCACCTTGGGCATGCATGCCGGTCAACTCAAGGGTGACGCCTGAATGGACTGGGCCTTCGTCGCCGTGTCTGCCTTGACCCTGGCCTGCATCTACGGCCTGCTTGCACTTGGCGTGTCGATCGTGTTCTCGAGCCTGGGCATGATCAACATGGCGCATGGGCTGAGCTTTGCGCTGGCCGGCTACGGGGCATGGCTGGCGGCGCAGCATGTGAGCGAAGCGCCCTGGATCGTTCTCGGTGCCGGCTTGGCCACCGGCGCGATCAGCGGGCTGCTGATCGGCGCGGTGGCCTTCATCCCGCTGCACGACAAGCCCAACTTCGTCGTTCGCAGCCTGGTGGCCACGCTGGCGCTGAGCCTGCTCGGGTCGCAAGGCCTGCTGTGGCTGTTCGGGCCCAACGCGCGCAGCCTGCCGGCGCTGTTCGGCCAGACCAACGTGCAGTGGGCCGGCCTGTCACTGCCGCCCGACAAACTGGGTGCGATTGCCTGCGCGCTGGCGCTGATGGTGGCTACGCTGCTGTGGCTGACGAACAGCCGCGCCGGCCTGGCCATCCGCGCGATGATGCAAAACCCCGAGGGTGCGGCGCTGGTGGGCATCGGCGTGCGCAGCACCGCGCTGGCGGTGATGGCCGTCTCCGGTGCGCTGGCTGGCCTGGCTGCAGTGCTCCTGTCGCAGACCTACTTCGTGAGCCCGTTTGCCGGCACCACGCCGCTGGTCAAGGGGCTGATCGTCGCGCTCTGCGGCGGCCTGGGCTCGGTGCCCGGTGCGCTGATCGCCGCTGCGCTGGTGGGCCTGGTCGAAGCGCTGACCGGCGCGCTGATCGGCGGCCAGTACGTGCTGATGACGCAGTTCGGCTTCATCATCTTCGTGCTGCTGTTGCGGCCGCGCGGCATTGCCGGCCTGCTCGACCGCACGCGGGAATGATGCATGGCCGACGGACCCAGGGTGTATCTGGTCGGCCGCCGGCGCTGGCTGCCTCGCCTGCACGGCCATGGCGAGCGTCTGTGGACGCGCTGGCGCTGGCCCGCCACCCGCCGCACGCCGCTGCACCTGCGCGGCCACTACAACCCCAACGACCTGGCTGCCGAAAGCAAGATCGTCGACAAGCGCCCGCTGTGGTGGGCCGCCGGCCTGGCGGCGCTGTTCGTGCTGCCGCCGCTGGCGGGGGTGGGCTTCGAAAGCTCCACGCTGCTGGCCGCGGCGTCGATCTTTGCGCTCTACGCGGCCATCAACGTGGTCTGGATGCTGATCATCGGCACCGCCGGCATCTTCTCGCTCGCCACACTGGCGGTGGTGGGCGCGGCAGCCTACAGCGGCGCCTTCCTGTCGATCGAGTACGGCCTGCCGTGGTGGGGCATGGTCGGCGTCGGCGCCGCCGTGGGGCTGGTGTTCGGCGTCGTGATCGCCATACCAGCGCTGCGTCTCGAAGGTTTTTACTACGCGCTGCTGACCATGGGCCTGGTCGAGCTGTGCCGGGTGTCGGTGGTGCAGAGCCGGGCGCTGGGCTCGGCCACCGGTGGATTGTTCGGTGCCGACGGCTACTTGCCCGACACGCTGGACGAAACGCCCGCGCTGGTGCTGGGCTACTGGAGCTGCCTGCTGGTGATGCTGCTGGCGCTGGCGCTGTACCGCGCGGTCAATGGCCAGCGACTGGGCCGGCTGCTGCGCTGCGCCCCGGAAAAGCATGAGGCCTTTGCTGAGGCCTGCGGCATCGACTACCGGCGCGCGCGCATCCAGGTCTTCCTGATCTCGTCGTGCGCGCTGGGTGCCATCGGTGGCTTCTATGGCGCGCACTTCAAGGGCGTGTCGCCGTCACTGTTCGGCATCGACAACCTGCTGCTGCTGCTGGCGATGATCGTGATCGGCGGCTTGGGCAAGGCCGAAGGGGCGGTGGTGGGCACGCTGCTGGTGGTGGCCATCGACAAGCTGCTGATCGACCTCGGACCGATCCGGCTGGTGCTGATCGGCGCGCTGATGCTGGCCAGCGTGCTGTTCACGCACAACGGCCTGTTCGGCATCCAGGCCCAGTTTCGCGCCTGGCGCACCAAGGTCAAGAGCCAGCGCCGTGCCGAGCGCACTCAACATGGAGGCGAGGTCATGCCTGAAGAAGCCACCGAAATCGCCGACAAGAACCAGATCGCACTGCGCCGCCACGACAAGCGCAGCCGGGACTTCCTGAAGACCCTGGTCACGCCCCAGGTGATCGACGAACACCGGATCCAGCCCTACGGCCAGCACAGTGACGCGTTGATGCGGCTGCTGGCCTACTTTCGCTTCCAGTCGGTGGTCGACAAGTACGCGCTGCGCTGCGACGAGGTCTTCAAACGCTACCGCCTGATCGCATTGTCGGGCCGGCGCGGCGTGGCCCCGCGGGTGGTCGACGACAAGACCTATCCGACCCTGGCGGAGGCAAGCCACGCGGTGTTCCTCAAACGTTGCCAGGACCTGCTGGATTCATGAGGGACTGCAATGGCCCAGATCCGATTGCACGGTTACACCGACCGGCTCAACGTCAAGGCCGGCCAGTCGCTCAGCGCCCATGTCAGCGCCGAAGGCACGACCGAGGTGCAGGCGCAACTGGTGCGGCTGATCCATGGCGACGAGAACCCCGAAGGGCCGGGGTTCATCGAGCGTGAGGTCGACTCCCCCGTCAACCGCGCCTGGCCGGTGCAACGCCGCTACGCGCAGCAAGGCAACTTCCTGACCGTGGCCGACCCGGGCCACCGGCTCGAACTGGCGCGCGGTGCGTTCACGCTGCATGCCTTTGTCTTGCCGACGCTGCCGGCCGCCGGCCGCCAGGTGCTGCTGGGGGGCTGGGATCTGACGGCGCAGCGCGGTGCGGCGCTGGGCATCAACGCGCAAGGCCACCTCGAGTTCTGGTGTGGTGACGGTCAACGCGTGGACGCAGTGGCGGCCGAGCTGCCGCTGCTGGCGCAGTCGTGGTACTTCGTGGCGGCGGGTTTCGACCCTGCCCGAGGCACCGCCACGCTGCACCAGGTGTCGGTCATCAACCGCTACAACTCGCTGCTCGGGCACGTGGTGCCGCTGCAGGGCGACTCGCACGTGCAGATGCGCCTGCGCGTGCGGCCGGCGGCGATCGACGGTGGCTTCGTGGTCGGCGGCGCGCACGAGCACAACCCGGCGCGCGGCCTTTTTGTTGCCCAGTGTTTCAACGGCAAGATCGACCGCCCCGGCGTGCTGGACGGCGCCGCGACTCGGGCCCGGATCGATGCCCTGGCGCGCGGTGAGCCGCCACCGCGCGACACCCTGCGCGTGCACTGGGACACCAGCGCCGGCTACACCGAGCGCGGCATCGGCGACGCGGTGCTCGACGTCGGCCCGCACGGCCTGCACGCTGCGGGCTTCAACCGCCCGGTGCGCGGCCAGACCGGCTGGAACTGGAACGGCCGAGACGATTGCTTCCGCCTCAACCCGCAGGTCTACGGTGGCATCGAGTTCCATGACGACGCCCTGTCAGACTGCCGCTGGCCGGCCAGCTTCGAGATCGCGCTGCCGGTCGACCTGGCGAGCGGCTGCTATGCCATGCGCCTGCGCGCCGGCAGCGCCAGCGTGGCGGCCGAAGAGTACCTGCCCTTCTTCGTGCGGCCAGCGACGCCGCGCGCACGCATCTGCATGTTGATGCCGACGGCCAGCTACGTGGCCTATGGCAACGCGCAGCTGGCCTTCGAAGTGCCGATCGCGCAGGCCATCACCGCGGTGGTGCCGGTCTTCACCGACGCCGACATCGACTACCAGAAGAACGGTCTGGAGTTCGGCCTGTCGACCTACGAACACCACCGCGACGGCGCCGGCGTGTGCCACAGCTCGGCGCGGCGTCCGATCCTGAACATGCGGCCCAAGAGCCGCATGCCCGGCGTGGCATGGCCCTGGCAATTTCCGGCCGACCTGTCGATCATCGCCTGGCTCGACCACATCGGCTATGACGTCGACGTGTTGACCGACGAGGATCTGCACGCCGAAGGCCTGGCCGCGCTGCAGCCCTACCGCGTGGTGATCAATGGCACCCACGCCGAGTACTACAGCGAGCGCATGCTCGACGCCACCGAAGACTATCTGGCCCAGGGCGGGCGGGTGATGTACCTCAGCGGCAACGGCTACTACTGGGTGACGGGCTGGCGCGACGACGAGCCCTGGTTGATGGAGGTGCGCAAGCTCGAGGCCGGTTCGCGCGCCTGGCAGAGCCGGGCCGGCGAGCAGTACCTGGCCAGCACCGGTGAGCGCAGCGGCCTGTGGCGCCACCGTGGCCGCGCGCCGCAGAAGATCGTCGGCACCGGCTTTGCCAGCGAAGGCATGGATCAGAGCGTGCCATTTCGCCGCATGCCCGACAGCTGGCACCGCAGCGTGGCCTGGATCTTCGACGGCGTGCAGGGTGACGTGATCGGTGACTTCGGCCTCGCCGGCGGCGGCGCCGCAGGGGTGGAGATCGACCGCTACGACCTGACGCTGGGCACGCCGCCACATGCGCGGATACTCGCCAGCAGCGAGCAGTTCAGCGACAACTACCCGCTGGTGCAGGAAGAGATCATGTACAACCACCCGGGCATGGGCGGCACCCAGCACCCGGGCGTGCGCTGCGACATGGTGTACTTCACCACGCCCAGGCACGGCGCGGTGTTCTCGCCCAGT
This sequence comes from Rubrivivax sp., assembly GCA_031408155.1. GTDB lineage: Bacteria > Pseudomonadota > Gammaproteobacteria > Burkholderiales > Burkholderiaceae_C > Rubrivivax. The sequence goes on along the minus strand of JANOJJ010000084.1, from coordinate 1,448 downwards.
TCCATCGCCTGGGGCCAGGCGCTGCCGTGCAAGGGCTTCGACAACAACGTGTCGCGAGTGATGAAGAACGTGCTCGATGCCTTCGTCAAGGCCGGGCCGTTGCCGGGCAGCGAGTACGTCGCGGACGAAAAGCTGTGGCGCTGAACGGCGAGCGGCAGTCGGCGCAACACGCCAACAATGCCCCCGTGCTCGGGCATGAGCACGGTCCAACCCGAAAGTCACCCGCATGAAAGCTGCCATCCTCGGCCCGCAGGGCCTCGAGTTCGCCGACCTTGCTCCACCTGCGCCAGGCCCCGACGAGGTGCTGGTGCGCGTGCGCGCGGCGGCGCTCAACCACGCCGACCTGGCGCTGCTGGCCGGACGCCAGCATGGCGCGGTGGGCGGCGTCGGCACGGTGCTGGGCATGGAGTGGGCCGGCGAGGTGCTGGCCACTGGCGCCCGGGTCACCCATCTGCAGCCGGGTCAGCGCGTGATGGGCTCGGGCCGTGGTGCGCTGGCCGAACAGGTGCTGGCCGACCACGGCCGTGTGCTGCCGCTGCCGCGCGCCGAGCTCGAGTTTGCCGAGGCTGCCACGCTGCCGGTGGCGCTGCAGACGCTGCACGATGCGCTGGTCACGCACGGCCAGCTGATGGTCGGGCAGACCGTGCTGATCCAGGGCGCCGCTTCGGGCGTGGGCCTGATGGGCCTGCGCATCGCGCGTTGCCTGGGCGCGCGGCTGGTGCTCGGTGCGTCGCGCAGCGCTGAACGCAGAGCGCGCCTGCCGGAGTTCGGCGCCCACGAGGCGATCGACATCACTGACCCGAGCTGGCCCGAGCAGGTGCGCCAGGCCACCGACGGCCGCGGCGTGGACCTCACGGTCGACCTGCTGTCGGGCCCGGTGATGAACGGCAACCTGGCAGCCACGGCGATCGGCGGGCGCATCGTCAACGTCGGGCGGCTGGCCGGCATGCGCTCCGAGTTCGATTTCGACCTCCATGCGCTGCGCCGCATCCACTACGTCGGCGTCACCTTCCGTACCCGCAGCCTGCAGGAGGTGCGCGACCTGGTGCAGCGCATGCGTGCCGACCTGTGGCCGGCGCTGCAGGCCGGGCAGCTCGGGTTGCCGGTGGCGGCGCGCTACCCCTTCGAGCGCACCGCCGAGGCCTTTGCGCTGCTCGAGGCGAAGACGGCATTCGGCAAGATCGTGGTCGAGATCGGCTGATGTGCCGGCGCGGTCGATGCGCGGGTCGCAGCGCGCGCCAGCGGTCGTCGTGGCCGGTGACCAAGGCCAGGTCCCGCTGAGCCGGCGGGCACCTCGCCGTCAGCCTTTCAGTCGAACACCACCACCGTGCCCATCATGCCGCCGGCGGCATGGTCGAGCACGTGGCAGTGCAGCATCCACTCGCCGGGGTTCTCGGCCACGAAGGCGACGTCGCACGAGCCGTTGGGCCCCATCATCACGGTGTCGC
>JANOJJ010000028.1:0-3522 GCA_031408155.1 Rubrivivax sp. | reverse complement strand
CGAGCGCGAATGGGTCCGGCGCTACGGGCAGTAGCCCGGCGACCCGAGGTGCCCGCGAACAGCCTCCCCCGCTGGCTGCGGCGCACAGGGCAGTGCGCTCTGGCAGCGTGGTTTCTGCTGCCCTTGCTGGTGGCGCTGGGGTTGGCGGCGCATACCGGGCTCGACCGCCAGGCCTGGGCCGCCCTGGCCGCCGACCCGCAACTTCCGCGCGCGCTCGGCCTCGCCGTCTGGGTGGCGCTGGCGAGCACCGCGCTCGCGCTGGCCGCTGCGCTGTGGTTGACGACCGCGCTGCATGGCAGCGCGGCCTGGGATCGCCTCGCGCGCTGGCTGGGGCCGATGCTCGCGCTGCCGCACGCGGCGTTCGCGATCGGCGTCGGCTTGCTCGTCATGCCCAGCGGGCTGCTCGCGCGCCTGCTCGCGCCGCTGGCCGGTTGGACCGCGCCGCCCGACTGGAGCACGGTCAACGACCGCTGGGGGCTCGCACTGATCGGCGTGCTCGCGGCGAAGGAACTGCCCTTTCTTCTGTGGAACCTGTTCGCGCTGTTCGGCCGGCCCGAGGTCGCGGCCGACCTGCAGCGCCAGATCGCTGTCGTGCGCACGCTCGGCTACGGCCCGCGTGCTGCCTGGTGGCGGGTGCTCTGGCCGCAGTGGCTGCCGCGGCTGGCGCTGCCGCTGCTGGCCGTGCTGGCCTACAGCCTGACGGTCGTCGATCTGGCGTTGATCATCGGCCCCGGCTCGCCGCCCACGCTGGCGGTGCTGGCCTGGCAATGGCTGCTCGAGGCGGATCCGTCGCGCAATGCACAGGGCGCCTCGGCGGCGGTGCTGCTGGCGGGTGTGCTGGCCTTGCTGTGCGCGCTGCTGGCCGCCCTGGCCTTGGGCTGGCGTGCGTTCTGGGCAGCGCGCGTGCGCCTGGGCGAACGGCCCGCCGCCCGGCCGGCGCGAACCCGCGGCGCCTCCGTGTTCGCGCGCGGCATCGTCGGCCTCTACGTGCTGGTGCTGGCGCTGATCGCGGCGATGTCGATCGCCGGGGTGTGGACCTTTCCCGCCCTGCTGCCGCAAGTGTGGAGCGCTGCGGCCTGGGAGGCCGTGGCGGTCGCCAGCCGCACCGTCGCGTTCACGGCCGGGCTCGCGCTCGCCGCCAGCGCGGGCGCGCTGCTGCTGGTCGTCGCCTGGCTCGAAGCCACGCCAGAAACCTGGGACCGCCGCGCGACGCCGCTGCTGATGCTGCCGCTCGTGCTGCCAGGCCTGCTGCTGATGGTCGGGCTGTACCAGGCCGCGCTGACGATCGGGCTCGACGGCACGCGGCTCGGGCTGTGGTGGGTCCACACGCTGCTCGTGTTGCCGTACGTCTTCGTCGCGCTGGCGCCGGCCTGGCGCAGCTTCGACGTGCGCTACGAGTGGACGGCGCTCGCGCTCGGCCGCACGCGCCTGGCGTTCTGGTGGCGCGTCAAGTGGCCGCTGCTGCTGGCGCCGCTGGCCGCGGCGTCAGCGGTCGGCTTTGCCGTCAGCGTGGCACAGTACCTGCCGACCCAGTTCATCGGCGCCGGGCGCCACGCCACTGTCACGACCGAGGCGGTGACGCTGGCGTCGGGCGGCCAGCGCACCCAGGCCTCGGCGTTCGCGCTGTTGCAGGCGCTGCTGCCGGCACTGGCCTTCGGCCTGGCCCATGCGCTGGCGCGGCGGCAAGGACGAAGGGTTTCATGAGCCTGCCCGGCCGCCCGAAAGGCGAATTCACCGCAGTGCGAAGCACGAAGGTTTCCTGATGAGCATTTCAACCCCGCCGCGGCAGGGACGGTGTACGGGGAGAAACATTGATGCGGTGCCGACTCCGTGCGCTGCCTCGCCTTGCCTGGCGGCGTGCGACGGTTTGCGCTAGAAGGCGAACGGCAGCGCCGACATGACCGAACCAGCATTGGTGCGAGCTTGCACGAGCCCGTTGATTAGCATGGTCCGGGATTCGTCGGTGACATTGGTGAGTGCAGCGATGCACATCCCGTTCAAGAGATCGAGTCGAATTCGACGTTTCCCATGGCGCGGCCGTTCGTTGTCAACTTTGGAGCAATCGATGGCAATGCGCGCGCAAGATGAAGTGATTGTGTTTCCCAATGCGGCGGGGATCGACATCGGAGGATCAAGCCACTGGGTGGCCGTTCCACGGCGTTCGACGGATGAACCGGTGCGGGAATTCGGCCCCATGACGGACGACTTGAACGCGATGGCCGACTGGCTCATCGCGTGCGGCGTCGACACGGTGGCGCTGGAGTCCACCGGCGTCTACTGGATCCCGGTGTACGAGGTGCTCGAGCAGCGCGGGCTCTCGGTCTGGCTGGTCGACGCCCGGCAGATGAAGTACGTGCCCGGGCGCAAGAGCGACGTGCAGGACTGCCAATGGCTGCAGAAGCTGATGGCCTTCGGGTTGTTGCGTGCAGCCTGGCGCCCCAAGGGCGAGGTCTGCACCGTGCGCGCGGTGGCCCGCCTGCGCGACGTGCTCCTGGCTGAGCAAGCCAGCTGGGTGCAACGCATGCAGAAGGCGCTTGTCGAGATGAACATCCAGCTTACCGAGGTACTCACCGACGTCATGGGGCTGACCGGACAGGCAATCATCCGCGCCATCGTGGCTGGCGAACGTGATCCCAAGGCGCTGGCTCGGCACCGCAACGCCCGCGTCAAGGCCAGCGCGGTGGAGATCACCAAGGCACTGACCGGCAACTGGCGCGACGAGCACCTGTTCGTGCTCGGCCAGGCTCTGGCAATGTACGACGACATCGCGCGGCACTTGGTCGAATGCGACGCGAGGCTGCAGGCGCTGCTGACCGAACTGGGGCAGTCCGAAGTCGATCTGGGCAAGGCGCCGCGTGCAGGCAGCAAGGTGCGCCAGGAATTCGATGCCCGTCAGACGCTGGCCAACTGGGCCGGCGTGGACCTCACGCGCATCAACGGGCTGGGCTTGGCCGCGGTGATGAAGATCCTCTCGGAGATCGGCCCCGACGTCAGTCGATTCGAGACTGTCAAGCACTTCTGTTCATGGCTGGGCCTGAGCCCGGGCACCAAGATCAGCGGCGGCAAGGTGCTGTCGGCCAAGACCAAGCGCTCGGCCAACCGGGTGCGCCAAGTCCTGAAGTTGGCGGCGATGAGCCTGTCGCGCAGCGACTCGGCGCTCGGCGCGTTCTACCGCCGACTCTGCGGCCGCATGGACAAGCCGCGCGCCAACACTGCAGTCGCACACAAGCTCGCGCGCATGGTGTACTACATGCTCACGCGAGGCGAAGCCTTCGTCGACAAGGGCCAGCAGCACTACGAAGAGCAGCAGCGTCAGCGCAGCGTCGCCGCCCTCAAGCGCCGTGCCACGGCCCTCGGCTTCGTGATCACCTCGACCGCAGCGCCGGCATGAATACCCACCCCAGACAAGATTTGTTTCTCAAGAGCGTCCCTGCGTCATCAATTCTGCGCGGCCCACAGTGCGGCCGTCAGAGCGGTGCCATTTCGCGGTCGATCGGGCCAATGGCTTCGCTGCCATCCTTG
>JANOJJ010000832.1:0-4445 GCA_031408155.1 Rubrivivax sp. | reverse complement strand
CCTTCGTTTTCGACGGCAGCTTCGCGGGCAACGGCAAGCGTACCCGGCAGCTCGTCACGGGTTGGATTTGAGGGCCGCGAGGTATGCGTCGATTGGCTCCAGGACCGACCCGAGGCCGAGACCTTCCCCTTCGGCTACACGCCCGAGCTGGCGCATGACCTGGCGCCCTACCTTGCCAGGACCGCGGATACGCCTCTGTTCAAGGCCTTCGTCGACAGCATCCCGCGCGAGCCGCGGCGCACGATCGACTTCCTGGTCGGCCTGAACCAGCGCCTGCAGCGCGAGATCCGCTACCTGATCCGGCTGGAGCCGGGCGTGCAGGCGCCCGAGCTCACGCTGGCCAACGCCTCGGGCTCGTGCCGCGACACCGGCTGGCTACTGGTGCAGGCGCTGCGCCACCTGGGCCTGGCGGCGCGTTTCGTCTCGGGCTACCTGATCCAGCTCAAGCCCGACGTCAAATCGCTCGACGGCCCGAGCGGAGCGGAAGTCGACTTCACCGACCTGCACGCCTGGTGCGAGGTCTACCTGCCCGGCGCCGGCTGGGTCGGGCTGGACCCGACCTCGGGCCTGATGGCCGGCGAAGGCCACATCCCCGTGGCCTGCACACCCGAGCCGTCGAGCGCGGCGCCGGTGGCGGGTGCGGTGGACGACTGCGTGGTCACGTTCGAACACCACATGCAGGTCACGCGCATGCACGAGAGTCCGCGTGTCACCAAGCCCTATACCGACGCGCAATGGCAGGCCATCGTGGCGCTCGGCCACCAGGTCGACGCATCGCTGCAGCAGCAGGACGTGCGCCTGACCATGGGCGGCGAGCCGACCTTCGTCGCGGTCGGCGACCGCGACGGCGACGAGTGGAACATCGACGCGCTGGGCCCCACCAAGCGCGGCTATGCCACCGAACTGGTGCAGTGCCTGCGCGACCGCTACGGCCACGGCGGCTTCCTGCACTTCGGCCAGGGCAAGTGGTACCCGGGCGAACAGTTGCCGCGCTGGGCCTTGTCGATCTACTGGCGCAACGACGGGCAGCCCTGCTGGCACGACCCGGCGCTGATTGCCGATGAGCGGCAGCCGCAGCGCTATTCCACGGCCGACGCCCAGGCCTTCATCACGCGGCTGACCACGCGCCTGGGCCTGGACCCAAAGGCTGTGCACGCCGGCTACGAGGACACCTGGTACTACCTGTGGCGCGAACGCCGGCTGCCAGTCAACGTCGATCCGTTCGACTCGCGGCTGGACGATGAGCTCGAGCGAGCGCGGCTGCGGCGCGTGTTCCAGCAGGGGCTGGACGCGGCCGTGGGCTACGTGCTGCCGCTCAAACGCGAATGGGAGGTCGGCACCGAGGGGCCCTGCTGGATCACCGGAGCCTGGTTCCTGCGCGACGAACGCCTGTACCTGACGCCGGGCGACTCACCGATGGGCTACCGGCTGCCACTCGATTCCTTGCCCTGGACGGCCGCGGGCGACCAGCAGCCGCTGATCGAGCAGGACCCGTTCGCGCGCAACGCGCCGCTGCCCAGCGCTGCCGCGTTGGGCCGGCGGGTGCAGGGCAGCGATGCGCGTCGCGTCGGCGGCGGCTTTGCCGAAGGCGGCGCAGTGGCGCTGCAAGGCCAGCCCTGTCCCGATCGCGACTGGCCCGCGCAAGGCGGCAGCGTCAGCGGCATCACCACGGGTGAGGGCCAGGCCACACCGCACCGCCCGCTGGCCGCGCACGCCAGGGACGCCGACGCCTATCCAGCCAGACACGAGTCGGCCGGCTGGCTGTCGCGCACCGCGTTGTGCGTCGAGGTGCGCGACCCGCAGCGCGCCAACGGACCGAAAGCCGAACGTGCAGCCGAACGTGCAGCCGAACGTGCAACCGAACGTGCAACCGAACGCGAGCATGGCGGTCAAAGCGGCCTGATCTACGTCTTCATGCCGCCGCTGGCGCACCTGGAGGACTATCTCGAACTGGTCGCTGCGGTCGAGGCCACAGCGGCCGAACTGGGGCTGCAGATCGTGCTGGAGGGCTACCCGCCGCCGCGCGACCCACGCCTGAAGGTGCTGCAGGTCACGCCCGACCCGGGCGTCATCGAGGTCAACATCCACCCCGCGCACGACTGGGCCGAACTGGTCGACCACACCGAGTTCCTCTACCAGGCGGCGCACCAGACGCGGCTGTCGAGCGAGAAGTTCATGCTCGACGGCCGCCACACCGGCACCGGCGGCGGCAATCATTTCGTGCTCGGCGGCGCGACGCCGGCCGACAGCCCGTTCCTGCGTCGGCCAGACCTGCTGGCCAGTCTGCTGACCTACTGGCACAACCACCCGTCGCTGTCGTACCTGTTCTCGGGTCTGTTCATCGGCCCGACCAGCCAGGCCCCACGCATCGACGAGGCGCGCAACGACCAGGTCTACGAGGTCGAGATCGCGCTCCAAGAGTTGCAGCGGCAACTGGGCAAGGGTCCGGTACCGCCCTGGCTGGTCGACCGTGCGCTGCGCAATCTGCTGATCGACGTCACGGGCAATACCCATCGCAGCGAGTTCTGCATCGACAAGCTGTATTCGCCCGACGGGCCTACCGGCCGACTCGGCCTGCTCGAGCTTCGCGCCTTCGAAATGCCGCCGCATGCGCGCATGAGCCTGGCCCAGCAACTGCTGCTGCGCGCGCTGCTGGCCTGGTTCTGGCGCCAGCCCTATGCCGGCCGAGGCACGACACGCCTGACGCGGTGGGGTACCGGCCTGCACGACCGCTTCTTGCTGCCGACTTTCGTGCAGATGGACTTCGACGACGTGATGACCGAACTGCAACGGGCCGGCTTCGGCTTCGACGCCGCGTGGTTCGGACCTCACTTCGAGTTCCGCTTCCCGCTGATCGGCGAGGTCGCCACGCTGGGCATCGGCCTGGCCCTGCGCACCGCGCTCGAACCCTGGCACGTGATGGGCGAGGAGGGTGCGGTCGGCACGACGGTGCGCTACGTCGATTCGTCGCTCGAACGACTGGAACTCAAGGTCACCGGCCTGAACCACAACCGCCACCTCGTTACGGTCAACGGCCGGGCGGTGCCGCTGCAGCCCACCGGCCGCGTCGGCGAGTTCGTCGCCGGCGTGCGCTACCGTGCGTGGCAACCGCCCTCGGCGTTGCACCCGACCATCGCTGCACATGCGCCGCTGACCTTCGACATCGTCGACCGCTGGCTCGAGCGCTCGCTGGGCGGCTGCCGGTATCACGTGGCGCACCCGGGCGGGCTCAGCTACGAGGACTTCCCGGGCAACTCCTACACCGCCGAGAGCCGGCGCCTGGCACGCTTCTTTCGCTTCGGCCACACGCCGGGCAGGATGCAGGTCGAGCCGGCCCAGGCCAGCCTCGAGTTCCCGTTCACGCTCGACCTGCGCAGGACATGACCCCCTCCGAAGCGGCCTGCGGCCGCCTCCCCCCCGTGGCGGGCAACGCCAGCCGACCGGCAGCGCCGGATCGGCGGCGTTTGCTTGGGAACGCAACCCCTGCGCTGGCGTGCGGCTGAGCAAACGCAATGCCGCAACGCCAGAGCCAGAGCCAGAGCCCGCTGCCCTTCGAGCCGACTGCGCCGGTGCGCGAGGCAGCGCTGGGCGCGTTGCTGCGTCACGCGCTGCCCGCCGTGGCCGGCGTGTGGGACGAGTTGCGCCTGCCCGGCGGCGGCGACGTGCGACCGGCCTGGCAAGGCTTTGCGAACTGGTTGCCGGCGCCCGGCGGCGAGTTGGACCTGGCCGGCGACCTGGACCGCCGAGTGGCCCAGGTGGCGCAGCAGATCCGCCATGACGGCGTCACGCACAACGTCTTCAGTGACTCCGGCGTGGCCAGCCGGCCCTGGTCGCTGGCGTTGCTGCCGCAGCTGATCGAGCCGGCCGACTGGGCCCGAATCGAACGCGGCGTGGTGCAGCGCGCGGCCCTGCTCGAAGCCATGCTCGACGACCTGTACGGTCCGCAGACCCTGCTTCACCGGGGCCTGCTGCCGCCGGCGCTGCTGCTGCGCCACCCGGGCTACCTGCGGCCGATGCAGGGCGTGGTGCCGGCGGGCGGGCAACGGCTGCACATCGTGGCGTTCGACATCGCACGCGGCCCCGACGGCCAGTGGTGCGTGCTGGCGCAGCGCACGCAAGGGCCCTCCGGCCTGGGCTACGTCCTGCACAACCGGCTGACCATCTCGCGCCAGTTTCCCGATGCCTTTCGCGAGCTGCATGTGCAGCACATCGCCAGCAGCTATCGCCGGCTGCTCGACAGCGTGGACTCGATGGCGCGCGAAGTCGCCCGCGGGCAGGCGCCGCGCGTGGTGCTGCTCACGCCCGGCCCCTACAGCGAGACCTACTTCGAGCACGCCTACCTGTCGCGCTACCTCGGGCTGCCGCTGGTCGAGGGCGGCGACCTCACGGTGCGCGGCGAACGCTTGTTCCTGAAGACCGTGCAGGGGCTGGAACCGGTGCACGGC
>JANOJJ010000822.1:0-3364 GCA_031408155.1 Rubrivivax sp. | reverse complement strand
CGCGCCGCCGCCGCCGTGCCTTCGCCAAGCGATGCGTCCTGCCAGCCGGCGAGCCAGGGATGGCGCCTGCCCGTGCAGTCCCTGGGCGCGGGCACGCTGGCACTGCTGCCAGAGCTCGCCGGCGCCGGGGTGGCCGCGGCCTGGGGCGCCATCAAGCGCGGCATACCGTTCGCTGCGTCGCTGCCCGTCGTGCAGCCGCCGCCCTGACATTCGTCGAGCGGCGGCACCGGCGCGCACCGATCAGGTCCAGCGGGGATAGCTCACGTTGTCGGCGTCGTCGACCGTGACGATGCCGGCGGCGAGCAGCCGCCCGAGTGACACGGTGACCGCTTCGGCGCTGGCGGCTGCGCCGAGAAAGGACTTCACCACGCCGCGCAGGCGAGCCCGGCGCGTGGGCCGCTTGGCGCCGAGCTGGCGCAGGCCTTGTTCGATCTTCGACAGCAGCCGCGCGTCCACCGTCGATGCGGCCTTGCGCGCGCGCCGCGCCGCCGGCGGCTCGGGCAAGGGCGCAGGCACAACCGCCTTCCTGCGGGCCGGCGTCCGGGCCGGGGCGGACGGGGGCGCCAGCACCGGGGCCGGCGGCGCTTTCGGCGGGGCCTTCTTAGCAGGCGCAGACTTGGCAGCAGCGGCCTTGGCGGCGCGCACCTTGGCCGGCGCCGGCGCTGCATCCGCCGCCGTCCTGGCAGCCGCTTTGGGCGCGGTCCTGGTGGCCGCCTTGCGGGTCGCCCCCGGCTGCGCCGGGGCGGCTGCGTCCGGCTGCTTGCGGCGCCGGGTGGTGCCGGGGGTGCCGGCCGTGCGCGCCTTGCGCGAGCGCGCGACGCCGATGGCCTGCACGTCGAAGTGGAGCTGCCGCACATGGTCGAGCATCGGCTCGTAGCCCTTGTCGTTGGCCAGCACGACCAGGCGTGCGTTGGGGTGGCGGGCGACCAGGTAGCCGATGTAGAACGACAGGTGAAAGTCCAGCGCGTCGGGGCCCGAGCGGCTGATCGGCACGATCGCCAGGTCGTTGCCGAACGAGCCGAAGCGCTCGGCCACGTTCTTCTGGTGCGGGCCGTGGAAGACCCACAGCTTCGACGCCTGCGGCACCAGGGCGCGCACCGCGGCTTCGGTCGGCTGGACGTTTTCGAAGTCCAGCAGCACATGGGTGGCCGGGCCTTGCAACGCGGCGCTGGCCGGCAAGACCGCGTCGACCGCGCCGTGCGGCAGCGGGTACTTGCGCGCGTTGCGCTGCAGTTTGTCGAGCACCGCTGCCGGCACGTCCACCCGGGTCTGGTTGGCCATCTGCAGCAGGTAGATCAGCACGTCGGCGATCTCTTCGCCCAGGTGCTGCCGGGTCGGCGGGTCGGCGGCGGCGCGTTCCGACTCTTCGGGCGTCAGCCACTGGAAGATCTCGAGCAGCTCGGCAGCCTCGACCATCAGCGCCATCGCCAGGTTCTTCGGCGTGTGAAAGCGCGGCCAGCCGCGTGCTGCGGCAAAGTCGCGCACCGAGGTTTGCAGGGTCTGGATGTCCATCGGACCGCCTCCTGGTGGTGGGCTGCTGCGTGCGTGTGCCGATCCGCCTTGCCACTGCGCGCGCCGGCTTCGTGCCGCGCATGGGCCACACTGCGGGGCCCGACAGCTCCTCGCCCAGCCCGACCGGCATGCTAAGACCACCTCGCGCCAACGACGAATATCGGCCCACATCGAAGCGCCAGCGGCTCGTGATTCTGGCCCTGGCCGTAGGCACAGCCGTGACGGTGATGGTGGCCATGCTGTCACCGCACGTGCGTTTTCTGCGCGCCGACAAGGCAAGCAAGTCGCAGGACGCGCCGGCATGCACGAGGCTACAGACGCAAGGCTGCGTCGGCGGCACGATGGGCGTGATCAGCGCTCCTGCGTTGGCGGCTTCGGCCGGGCGTTGAAGGGGCCGCCGCTCGGCGGGCCGGATTCGAGTAGCCGCGCGGCGCAGCTGCAGCGAGTTCAAAATCATCGATAGCAGCGCGACCGGCCAGGTGATCTTCGCATCGGGGCGCACCGATGCGAACGGAGTGATCCTCGGGCCCGACGGACAGCCGCTGCCAACCGAGTTCTTCACGTCCGCTGACGGCCGCCAACTCCATCAGCCACACATCGACGAAACGCATCCCGTCACGGGCGCGCACACCACCTTCGTGCGGCAAGCAAGGTGGCGCCCGGTGCCAGGCCAGGACCTCAGACGTCGATGTTCGCCGCCCGCAACGCATTGCTCTCGATGAAATCCCGTCGCGGCTCGACCTCGTCGCCCATCAGCATCGTGAACACCCGATCGGCCTCGATCGCGTCCTCGATCTGCACCCGCAACAGGCGGCGCACGGTCGGGTCCATCGTTGTTTCCCACAGTTGTGCGGGGTTCATCTCGCCCAGGCCCTTGTAGCGCTGGCGACCCACGGCGCCTTCAGCCTGGCTCATCAGCCAGGCCATCGCGGCTCGGAAGTCGACCACCTTCTGTTCCTTCATGCGCTCGCCTTCGCCGCGGCGCACGATGGCGTCGGCGCCGAGCAGGTCCTTGAAGGACTGGCCGGCGTCTTTCAGCGCGGCGTAGTCGGCGCCATGCAGGAAGTCCTGCGTGATCACGCTGGCCTTGATGTTGCCGTGGTGTCGACGGCCGACGCGCAGCAGGTGCTTGTCGGAGCGGGCGTCGAAATGCGCTTCGACGCTGGCGTCCACCAGCGAGCGCTGCAGCGCCGCGGCGCTGGCTTCGGCGCTGGCGGCGTTGTCGAGGTCGAGCGTCAGGCCGTTGGCCATGGCGCGCAGGGCGTCCAGGTCCATCCAGTTCGACAAGCGTTCGATCACGCTGGTGGCCAGCACGTAAGAACGCGCCAGCGCGTCGAGTGCGCTGCCGTCGATCGGCGGCCGACCGCCCTCGCTGGCGCCGTCGGGCACGACCACGGCGCTGTCGAGTGCCACCTTCAGGAGGTAGACGTCGAGCTCGTGGCCATCCTTCAGGTACTGCTCGTGCTTACCGAGCTTGACCTTGTACAGCGGCGGCTGCGCGATGTAGATGTGCCCGCGCTCGACCAGCTGCCCCATCTGGCGGTAGAAGAAGGTCAGCAGCAGGGTGCGGATGTGGGCGCCGTCGACATCGGCGTCGGTCATGATGATGATGCGGTGGTAGCGCAACTTGTCGATGTTGAAGTCGTCAACGCCGATGCCCGTGCCTAACGCGGTAATCAAGGTGACGATGGATTCGCTGGACAGCAGCTTCTCGTAGCGCGCCTTCTCGACGTTCAGGATCTTGCCGCGCAGCGGCAGGATGGCCTGGAACTTGCGATCACGGCCTTGCTTGGCGCTGCCGCCGGCTGAGTCGCCCTCGACGATGTAGATCTCGCACAGCGCCGGGTCCTTT
>JANOJJ010000798.1:0-3605 GCA_031408155.1 Rubrivivax sp. | reverse complement strand
CCGAGGTCGTTTTCGGCCAGCAGCTCAAAGGTCGAGCCTGCTTTCACCACACGGACGATCCCCTCGCGCGCGGGCACGTAGACCCGGCCGGCGCCCGCCACCGGCGACGCGTAGTACTGATCGCCGAGCCGCTCCTTCCAGTGTTGCGTTCCCGTCTTACACTCGCAGCGGGCGGCATCGGGTCGGCGGCATCCGCGGGCTGTGCTTCGAGCCTGGCAAGCCGGGCCTCGACCAGGCAGGCAGATTGCTGCGCCTGCGCCAGTGACCGATCGAGTTCGGCAGTCGCCGCCACCTCGGGTCGCGCCTGCCGCAGCGCCTGGACGGCCTGGCCCAGCACGGTGGCATCGTTCGCGCTGCCCTGCTCGGCGGTGGCATGGATGGCGCGCTGCCAGTCGAGCAGGAACCGCTTCGCGTCGGCGGTCCAGCGCTGCAGGCGCAGATGCGCGGCGTCGCGCTCGCGCATCACGCTGTCCAGGCGTGCGCGCCGTTCGGCAAACTCGACACTCTGCCCGGGCTCCAGCGCGTTCGCAGGTAGCGCCAACCAGTCGCGGTCGAGTTCGACGACGTGGTTCACCGGAACCAGGGCCTGGCCCATCAGGACCGTGGTCCGCTCGAGCAGCGTCTGCGCCTTGGCGCGCGCCAGTCGGGTCGTGATGGCCGCCTCCAGCCGCTGCTTGGCCAGACGGTGCACCTTGCGGTCGTGGCTGCGGAACTCGCGCTCGGCAGACTTCAGTGCGCCTTCGCTGATGAGGGCCTCGACAGCGGCCATCTTGACCTGAAGCACCGGCGCAGTCTGCGCGATTCGCAGCAACGCCGCCTCATCGCCCGCCGCCGCCTGCAGTTGCGCGGGCCAGTCCGGCCCGGGGGCTTCAACCGGCCCGGCCGCGCCAGCGGCTGCCGGAGCCGGCCGTCGGGCCGCCGCTTGTCGGTCCGCGTGCGCCGGGTTGGGTGGCGCGATGGGCGCGTCGACATTGCCACGTTTCTTGAAGAGCCAGCTCAGCATGGGGTCGCCGTCGAAAAAGCAAAAGGGGTCGGGGGTTTGATCCGACGCGCGGCGAACACCGGCGCCAGCCGCAGTTTAGGTGACCGCCGAGTCAGAGCCTGAGAGGCAATCGATAGCTGGGCCTGGCCCTATCGCAGGCCGGAACGTTCGACGCCGCGGCAATGGCCGCGTACGCGGCCGAAGGCTTGGACAGTTTCAACAGGGCTGACCTTTGCAGGTCGTACTGAATGCGCCGGGCGGTGCCGCGGCGCCAGCGCCTTCAGCGCGCGCGCCAAGCCTTGGGCGCCTTCGGCCAGTGCTGCAAGGCGGCTGCCGCCGCCTCGACCAAGGGTTCGCGTTGTGCGGCCAGCCAGCCGCGGGCAAACCAGGTCGCATCGTCGCTGGCGGAGGACTGGGCCAGCCAGGCCCCGGCCATCTGCAGGTCGTTGTAGGTACCCAGCGCGTCCTGCATCGGCGCCAGGCCAGCCAGGTAGCGCTTGCAGGACCGGGCCGGCCACAAGGCCTGCGTGGCTTCGACGCCATAGCGCAGGCGCTTGATCTGGCGCCGCAAACGATGCCGCTGTTCGTCGTCAAGGGAACGAAAATCCTGCGCCTCGCGCGCCAGGCGGCGGTCGAGGCGGGTCAAGCGGCGCCGGACCATCGCGGCGATGGGTGGCCCCTGGTCCTGCTCGCCGGCGTCACCCGGCGCTCGGTCTTCGGCCGTGGCCATCAAGGCCAGCAGCAAGGTCACGACAGGCGGTTCGCGCAGCACGGCAGCCACGTCCTCGTGCGGCGCGGCCGGCGGCAGCTCGATCGACGGCGCACCCGCGGCGGCCAGCGCCGGCAGCAGCACGCTGGCCAGGACGTCACGGTCGCGCGTACCACCCAGGCGGCGGAACAGGGCCGCCAGTTCCTCGGCTTGCTCGGCTTGCTCGGCTTGCTCGGCTTGATCGGCTTGATCGGCTTGATCGACACTCGGCCCGCCTTGCGGCGGGGCAACCAGTTTGAGCACGCTGCGCAGCCGCCGCAGGCCGACCCGCAACTGGTGCAGATGTTCGGCCTGGCCGACACCGCCGGCCAGCGCCGCGGCGTTGGGCAGGGCTTGCGCCAGTGCCGCCTTGACCATCGCCCGCAGCGCCTGGTCGAGCGACATCGACGGATGCAACGACGGCACCTGCGCGCCGATCGGCGCCTGCACGGCCAGGCCGCGCGACAACAGGTCGCCACGCTCGGCCTTGGTGCGCACGTCCAGCCACAGGCCGTGGCGCTGCACCCAGCGAGTGGCCAGCGCATACAGGGCGTCGACCGGACCGGACTTGAGTTCGAACTCCAGTTCCCAGATCGGCTGTCTGCGGCCTGCGGCCAGCAGCGTGCCGATGTCGAGCGCCAGTTCGATCTGCGCGCCGGCCACGCGCAGCACGCGGTGCGTGCGGCGCACGTCGGTCTCGAACACAAGCTCGAGCGCTGCGGCGTCGGCGCCGAGGGCCGCGCGCAGGCCGTCGGCCGCGGGCGTGCCGCCATGGCGGCTCAGGTCCACGCTCGGCACGCCCCTGCCCGGGGGCAGGCGCACCTCGTGCTCCAGCCGTCCGGCCAGGCCGCTGCGCGGCCCCTTGAGTGCCTGCACCCACACCCGGCCCTCCTGGCGCAGCCGGAGCGCGAACCCGGCTGCCGCCAGGCACCGGTCGGGGGTGTCGTGGTAGCGCGCACGCAGCCGTGTCGTGACGGCAGCGGGCGTGGCCACGGCCCGCTGCAGCGCCTTGCGCGAAGCATCGGGAACCTGGAACTTGAGCTCGGTTTCGACCATGGCCCCCTGCCTGCGGCCCGACAGTCCCGGTGCGGAACCCGGATCCGATCCGTATGGCGGGGAATCTTAGCGTTCCGACGTGACCCGATCAGCCCGCTCGTCGGCGCGCGAGCGGCCGTTCATTTGCCGGTCGGCACCTTGCCGTCAACGCCCTTGACGTAGAAGTTGATGCCGCTCATGAACTTGTCGTCGGCAGTCTCGTCCTTCTTGACCACCTCCTTGCCGTCCTGGCCCAGGATCGGGCCCTTCCAGATCACGAAGCTGCCGTCCTTCAGGCCGGCCTTGACGCTCTCGACCTTGGCCTTCAGCTCGGCCGGCACCTTGTCGTTGATCGACACGATGTCGATCGCGCCTTCCTTCACGCCCCACCAGGTGTTGTTGCCGCCCTTCCAGCTGCCGTCCAGCGCCTCCTTGGTGGCCTTGATGTAGTACGGCGCCCAGTTGATCACGGCGCTGGCCAGGTGGGCTTCAGGCGAGTAGGCGCTCATGTCCGAATCCCAGCCGAAGGCGTACTTCTTGTTCTTGCCCGCGGTCTGCAGCACGGCCGAGCTGTCGGTGTTCTGGAACAGCACGTCGGCCCCCTGGTTCAGCAGGCTTTGTGCGGCTTCGGTCTCCTGGGGCTGGTCAAACCACTTGTTGACCCACACCACCTTGGTCTTGATCTTCGGGTTGACGCTCTGCGCACCCAGCGTGAAGCTATTGATGTTGCGGATGACCTCGGGGATCGGGATCGAGCCGACCACGCCCAGCGTGTTGGTCTTGGTCATGCCACCGGCGATCACACCGGCCATGTAGGCACCTTCGTAGGTGCGGCTGTCG
>JANOJJ010000794.1:0-11989 GCA_031408155.1 Rubrivivax sp. | reverse complement strand
CTTTCGAAGGTGCTCGCGCCGCCCAGCCGGATGCGGGCGAAGACGGCATAGTCCTCGCGGTACTTCTCGATCCACTCGGCCACTTTCTCGTAGCGGGCCGGATGGTCGGGGTCCGGCCGGTAGCGGTCGAAGAGATCGAGCGATTCACGGCTGGTCAGCAGACCGCGCTTGACGTAGGTGCGGCCATTCGTCGGGTCGGTGCCCATCTCGGCGATCCATGGCGGAACGAAATCGAAGGTGATGCGCTGCGGGTGGTACCAGGCCTCCTTGCCGGTGCTTCCGGTGGTCTGGATCGACTGGCCGTCGCTGGCGTGCTGGCCGCTTGGAAAGTGATAGCCGAAGCCGTCCATGCCCAGCGCCCGGCACAGCTCGCCCGGCGTGAAGTCGGTGCGCCCGCCCATGATGCGGACCTGGATGTTTTCCTCGATGTCGTTCTCGATCCACGGCACCATGTCGGGTTGTCCGCCGTTGAGCGCGGTCAAGACGCGTTGTCTTGGTGTCATGGCGCAGATTGCTTGCCTGCTCAGTGGAGCAGACGGTTGCAGGCCTGTACGCATTCGTACGCATCCTCGCTGTAGAAGTCGGCGCCGATTTGGAGCGCGTACTTGTGGGTCAGCGGGGCGCCTCCGACACCGATGCGCACCGAGTCGCGCAGACCGGCTGCCTCGAGCGCGGCAATGGTGCGACGCATGCCCTCCATGGTGAGCGTAATCAGCGCACTCATCAGCACCAGTTGCGGGGCCTCCTGACGCACCGCGTCGACGAACTTGTCGGCGCTCACGTCAACGCCGAGGTCGACCACGTCGTAGCCTCCGCCTTCGAGCATCATGCGCACGATGTTCTTGCCGATGTCGTGGAAGTCCCCTTGCACGGTGCCGATCACGGCCTTGCCCCTGGCCTGGGCTGCCTTGCCGACCAGACGGGGCTTGATCAGCGCGATGACCTCGGTCATCGCGCGCGCGGCGATCATCATCTGGGGCAGGAAGAATTCACCCGACGAATACTTCTGCCCCACCACCGACATCGCGGCGATGAGGCCGTCCTTCATGATCGCGCCGGGATCGACGCCGGCCTCGAGCGCTGCGCGCGTCGCCGCCACGGCCTCGTTCTTCTTGCCCTTGATGACCCAATCCTTGATCGACCCGATCGCTTCCGACATCGTGGCCTCCCGAGCCGAAATGGACTCTTAATATATTACAGATATATCTGTGCCTGTCAATGCCTGCGTTGCGTGCGCGCTCGGCGAAGGCCGGCAGACATTCAGCCCGCCCGCGCGGCAACCAGCTGTTGGGCGATCGCCACCGCCGCCACCGCGTCGGGTGCAAACCCATCGGCGCCGATCTGCCCGGCGAAGCGCTCGCTCACCGGCGCGCCGCCGACGAAGACCTTGCAGCGCGGGCGCAGCCCGCGGGCATCGAGCGCGCGGATGATCTCGCGCATCTCCATCATGGTGGTGGTGAGCAGCGCCGACAGGCCCAGCACGTCGGGGCGGTGTTCGGCCACCGCGTCGCAGAACTGCTCGCGCGACACGTTCACGCCCAGATCGACGACCTCGAAGCCCACGCCGCGCAGCATCGTGACCACCAGGTTCTTGCCGATGTCGTGCATGTCGCCGGTGACGGTGCCGATGACGATCTTGCCGCGCTGGCGGTCACCGCTCGCAGCCAGCAGCGGCTCGAGCACCGCGACCGCGGCGCTCATCGCGCGCGCGGCAAGCAATACCTCGGGGATGTAGGCCAGCCCTGCGGCCATGCGCTTGCCGACCGCGTCGATGGCGGCGATCAGCCCGAGGTCGAGGATCTGCGTGGCGGGCACGCCGCGCCCGAGCAGATCCGCCACATGCTCCTTGATCGCGATGTGCCTGCCCTTGGCCACGTCCAGGCGCACCTCGGTGAAGACGTCCTCGGCCAGCTCGGGCGCGTCGGCAGCGCAAGGGCGGGCGAGCACGGCCGGGCTCGAAGGGCGCGCCGCACCGGCCCTCAACGGCAGCGCTCCCTCGTTGGCCACGCGCTCGCCGATGCGCTGCAGGCGCGAGAAGATCGCATTCGGCGGCACCTGGTCGGCAATGCCCACGAGCATGCGCTTGCCGGGAGCCACCGCCTTGAACAACTCGTCGAGATAGGCCTCGAAGTCTGCGTCGCTCGTTTCCGCAAGGACGATGGTCGAGGGAATGCCGCCGCACAGCGTCAGGTGGCCGCTCCAGCGCCGGTAGTACTCGGCCAGGCTCACTTTGGTCATCGGCGCGGGACAGATCGACTCGGCGATGTGCATGCCCGAGTCACGGATCAGGTCCATCAGGCCTTCGTTCTCGCCGTCGGTATGGCACATGACCAGCTTGCCGTGCGCGCCCAGAACGCGCGAGGCCTTGCGGATCCACGGTGAGATCTCGCGTTCGAAGTACGGCGGGTAGGTCAACATGTCGTCGTAGTTGGCGCCCCACCAGATCACCTCGGCCGGCGAGTCGCACAGAATCCGCAGCGCCTTGTCGAACAGCGGCTCGATCCTGGCCGCCAGCTCGCGCAGCTTCGTGTTGTGGTCCTTGTAGTGGAAATAGAACTGTGTCGGGTCAAGCAGGTCGCGCTGGATCTGATGGACCGGCGATGCGCCCATGAATCCCTGCGCGACCGCCACGCCGTCATCGCGCAAATCTTCTCGCGCCCAACGTTCGAAGCGCGCGAAGTTGGGCACGATGTCCATGTGTTCGAACAAGTAGGTCACCGGGGCGTAGTCGGCCGGCGTCTTGATCACGTGTTCGACCACCATCGGGCTGGTGATGCCCAGCCGTTGCGACGACTGGTCGTAGAACATGGTCGAGGTGACCATCCCGACCGGTGTGTGGTATTCGACGCGGATGCGCCCGTGCTCGCGCAGCACCTTCACTTCCACGTCGCACGGCAGCACGAAGTCATACAGCGTGTCGCGGGTGCTGAAGACACCGATCCCGCGATGCAGGTATTCCTTCTGCGACTCCGGATTCAACAGGTCATCGGCGAAACGGAAGTACACGGTCCAGCCTTCGGCGCGGGCGATTTCGTTTTGCGACCGCGCGCCATGCTGCTGCGGCAGCGTGCCCGATACCGAATTGGCCAGATACCACAGGTCGAGCCGCGGCACATAGGGCAGACGATCGACTTCGTCGCCGCGAAATGCGGCGAGCATGCGACTCTTGTGCGTGACCATCGGTCAGTCCTCCATCCCGGAATCAACCCGGCTTGCCAAACAAACGCGGTACCGCGAGCACGAAGTCGGCCCAGTACGTCACCACGATCAGCGTGGCCAGCAGTGGCACGTAAAAAGGCAGCACGGCACGCGACATCTGCGCCAGGCTGATCTTGGCGATGTCCATCATGATGAACAGGATCACGCCGAACGGGGGCGTGAGGGTGCCGATCAAGAGATTCACGACCAGGATGATCCCGAAATGAACCGGGTCGACGCCGAGTTGCAGCATCAACGGCAACAGCGTCGGCGTGGCGATCAGCAGGATCGCCGTGGTTTCCATGAAGCAGCCCACGAGCAGCAGTCCGACGTTGACGACGGCGAGGATCACGATCTTGTTGTCGGACAGCGCCATCATGAATTGCGCCAGCTTCATCGGCGCCTGCGAGGTGGCCACGATCCAGCCGAACGGCACCGCGCAGGCGATGATGAAGACCAGCACGCCGCAGGTGACGAGCGTCTCGCGCGAGGCCTCGAACAGGTCGCGAATCGTCAATTCGCGCTGTATGAAGCCCAGTGCGGCGGCATAGACGACCGTGAGCGCGCCGAGCTCGGTGGGCGTGGCCACCCCCGCCAGCAACCCCACCGTGAGCAGGATCGGCGCTGCCAGCGCCGGCAGCGCACGCACGAAACTGCGACCCAGCCGCGGGAACGACATAGGCCTGGTCGCGGGTGCCTTGACCCGGCCGGTGCGCACCAGCCAGTAGATCATCGCCATCAGCGCGCCGCCCATCAGGATGCCGGGCAGGAAGCCCGCGAGGAACAGGTCGGCCACCGAGGCCTGGACCAGCACGGCGTACACGACCATGATGACCGAAGGCGGGATGATCGGGCCGATGATCGCGGATGCCGCGCTCACGGCCGCGGCGAAGGAGACGTCGTAGCCTTCTTCGCGCATGGCCTTGACTTCGACCACACCCAGACCCGCGGCGTCGGCCTGCGCGACCCCGCTCATGCCCGCGAAGATCATGCTGGCGACGACGTTCACGTGCGCCAGGCCGCCGCGCACGTGGCCGACCAGCGCGTCGGCGAAGGTGAAGATGCGTTCGGCGATGCCGGCGCGATTGAGCAGGTGGCCCGCCAACACGAACAGCGGAATCGCGATCAGCACGAAGCTGTCCAGCCCCGTGCCCATGCGCTGCACGACGATCGACAGCGGGATCGGCTGCGTGAGGACGATGGTGGCGATCGACGACAGACCCATCGCGAACGCGACCGGCATTTCGAGCGCCACCAACAGCGCGAACAGCCCGAACAGGATCAGCAGCGTCATGACGAAGCGGCCGGCGACGCGCTCGTCGTTGGCCGGCCCGAGACAATCATGAGCTCCTGCAGCACGAGGTAGACCGCAGTCAGCATCATTGAAACCGCCGACACCGTGAGCGGCAGCGAATAGAACCAGCTGCGTGGCAACTCGATCGGCAGCGAGATCGTGCTCGAGCGGCCTTCGATGCCCATCACCTTGACGCCCTGGGTCACGAGCACGGCCAGCGTGACGATCACCAGCAGCCACACGAGTGCACGCAACCCCGCCGCCCAACGCAGTGGCAGTCGAGCACCAAAGGTTGCAATCATGATGTGGCGGCCGCGCTTCAAGCCCAGGCCAGCGCCGATGAACACCATCCAGATGAACGCGTAAGTTGCCGATTCCTCCACCCAGGCGATCGGGCGATTCAGCGCATAGCGCGTGAAGACCTGCAGCGTGATCGCCGAGACGATCAGCAGGATCAGGCCGATGCCGAGAGCCTGTTCGACCGCGCCGATTCGATCGAGCAGCCGCTTGTAGTGCGCAAGCATCGGCTCAGAGCTTCTGGATCTGGTCCCACAGGCCTGTCGTCCAGGCACCGTCCTTTTCCATCTTCGCCACACCGTCCTTGGCACGCTGCTGAATCGGCCCCTTGTCGATGGTGGTCACCTTCGCACCTTCGGCCGCCATCTTGCGCACCACGTCCTCGGTTTCCAGCTGCGCGGTCTTGCGCGTGTTCTGAACGGCCTCGGCCGCACAATCGGAGAGCACCTTTTGCATGTCCGCGGGCAGCGTCGAGTAGGCCTTGTCGTTGACCGTGATGTGGGCCGAGGACATCAGGTGGTCGGTGCGGATCACGTGGGTTGCCGCTTCGTGGAACTTGGCCGAATACGCCGACGAGATAGGACCTTCGGCGGCCTCGACCACGCCGGTCTTCAGGCCCAGGTAAATCTCGCCCCAGGCCAGCCGCGACGGTCGCGTGCCAAGCGTCTCCCACAGCGTGAGATAGGTCTTGATCTCTGGCACGCGCATCTTGACGCCATTCAGATCGGCCAGTGAACCGACTGGCTTCTTGGAGAACAGGATGCGCGGCTGCGTGGGTGCTGCCGCCAGGATGCGCAGCCCCTGTTCCTTGACCAGTCTGGCCGCCATCGCGGCATAGGTCGGGCTGTCGAGGAACTTCTGCATGTGGTCGGCGTCGCGGAAGGTAAAGCCCCAGGCAAGAATCGCATAGTCCTTGACCCAGTTGGCGTACCAGTCGAGCACGTCGCCATAGATGTGCACCGACCCCTGCATCATCTGCTCGATGACCTGCACGTCGCTGCCGAGTTGCTCGCCCTGGATGAAGTTGACTTTCAGCTTTCCTGCTGCCTTGTCGTTCGCACAGGTAGTGAAGCGCACGTTCTGGCGATCGAGAATGGAGCCGATTGCGTCCGACCCGCCAAAGGTCAGCACGGTTTGCGCAGGCACGGGAAGGGCGAGCCCGAACAGGGTTGCAAGCCATGCCGACCGCGCAATGAATGTGTGCATGAGAGCTCCTCTGGGTGGAAGGGTCAGGCCGGCTGCCGTTGCGCCGGTGCAGATGCAGGTGCTGGGTCAAAGTAGCGGCTGCCAAGCGCGGTCTGGTTCTCATAGATCGAGCCCTGGTTCCGTGCCGGCGGCAAAGGCATGCGGATCGGGCAGTCGACGACGCGCGGCACTGCGGTGGACTCGCCCACCAGCAGACGCGAATTGAATTCGTCCCAGTCTGCAATGCCCAGCAGCGGAAAGGCATCGGCGGCGGAGAACTCATAGAGCAGCAGGTTGCGCGACTGTGCCGAGTGATTCTGCGCCGAGCCGTGTACCACCCGGACATGATGAAACGAACAGGCGCCGGCGGGTGCGAGCAACGGCTGCGCGCGGCTGAAGTCCAGACCGTCGCGGCCGGGGTCCATCGCGCCACAGAAGCGGCCATCGGTCCCGTGATGGTCGAAGGTCGGACCGTGGTGACTGCCGGGCAGCACCAACAGCGGACCGTTGTCCGGCGTCGCGTCGTCGAGCAGCACGCCCAGCGCCAACAAATCGTCGTTGGTGTGCGGGTAGAAGGCCCAATCCTGGTGCCATTCCACCGCCGAACCGCCCTGCGGCGACTTCAGGTTGAGCTTGGAGCCGTGCAGGCGCACGCCGCTCGGGCCGAGCAGCGCCGACAGCACCGCCAGCAGGCGCGGCGAGCGCATGAATTCGGCGAACACGGGGTGCACCAGATGCGGCTTCTTGATCCGCCGCACGCGTGGTTGCCGGGCGCTGTGCGTGGGTTCGAGGTCGTAGACGTCGGTGTGGGTATGCAGTTCTCGGGCGCGCTCGATCAGGTCGGACAGCACCTGCTTCATGCGCTGCCGCATGAGGTCATCGAGCAGACCCTCGACGACGATCACGCCGTCACGTCGATAGCGGGCAAGGGCGTCGTTGTTCAGGTCAGCCATGGGCTCCTCGGTGCAGTGCGCCGTCGCGTCGCTCTTATTGGTATGATGTTAGCGCAACCACATCGTCGCCAATCATGCCGCGTTTGTCAATCGCTGCGTACCATGGGGCGACTTCGCGCCATCGCCGTCACTCCCCGCCTTCGCCACTGTGCAGCGCACCCCGTGCGCATGGAAGACGTCGCGCGTGCGGCAGGCGTGTCGGCGATCACGGTGTCGCGCGCGCTCAACACACCGGACAAGCTCTCGCCTGCAACGCTGCGCGCCGTGCGCGTGGCGGTCGAGCAGTTGCGCTACGTGCCCAATCTCACCGCCGGCAGTCTGGCCTCCAACCGCTCGCGCATCGTGGCAGTGATCGTGCCGACGATCGCCAACTCGATTTTTTCCGACACGATCAACGGCCTGGCGCAGGCGCTGGCATTACAGCGGTACCAATTGCTGCTCGGGCAGACCGGGTACCGGTCCGACGAAGAGGCCGCGCTGGTGAACGCATTTCTCGGGCGTCGGGTCGACGGCGTCGTATTGACCGGTGTGACGCATGCGCGCGGCGTGCGCAGCCGCCTGCAACGTGCGGGCATCCCCGTCGTCGAGACCTGGGACTTGACCACCAGCCCGATCGACATGGTCGCGGGCTTCTCCAACCTGGCGGCCGGGCGCGCCGCTGCGGCTTACCTGGTGGCCAAGGGCTACCGCTCGCTGGCCTTCATCGGCGGCACCGACGACCGTTCCGCCAAGCGACTTGCGGGCTTTCGCGAGGGTGCGCTCGATTGCGGGGTGCAGGAGGTCTCGACAGTCCTGCTGCCGGTGTCGTCCTCGCCCGCTGAAGGTAGCGCCGCGCTGGCCGGTTTGCTGGCGCGCAAGGCTGTGCGCGCCGTGTTCTGCAGCAACGACACCCTGGCCGCCGGCGCGTTGTTCGAATGCGCCCGACGCCGCATCGCGGTGCCCGATCAACTTGCGGTGATGGGCTTTGCCGACCTGCCGATCGCCGCTGCCATCGAGCCCGCACTGACATCGGTGCAGGTGCGCGCCACCGAGATGGGTCAGCGCGCCGGCGAGCTGGTGCTGCGCCGCCTGGCGGGCGATGACGCCGGCGAGCGGATCGTCGACCTGGGCTTCGCAGTCGTCGAGCGCACGAGCGCGTAGCCTGGTCCCAGCCTCTCAGCCCGCCCGCGACGCAACCAGTTGCTGGGCGATCGCCACCGCCGCCACCGCGTCGGGTGCAAACCCATCGGCGCCGATCTGCCCGGCGAAGTGCTCGCTCACCGGCGCGCCGCCGACGAAGACCTTGCAGCGCGGGCGCAGCCCGCGGGCATCGAGCGCGCGGATGATCTCGCGCATCTCCATCATGATGGGGGTGAGCAGCGCCGACAGGCCCAGCCGCGGCACGTAGGGCAAGGGGTCACTGGTTGGCCGCGAAACGCCGCCAGCTTGCGGGACTCGTGGGTGACCCTGTCGGCGATCGTCAGCGTTCGGCGCTCAGCGTGGCTCGGGTGAAGGTCTCGATGTTGTCGAGCAACGCATCGGTGGCGCGAGCCGCGGCGTCCTCGTCCGCGACGGCGATGCCGCGCGCGATCGCCGCATGCAGCTTGGCCGACTCCGGCATGTCGGCGGCCAGCTTGTAGTGCACGAACCAGAACCTGCGCGACAGCGGCTGCATCAGGCGCATCGTCGCGGCCGCGAACTCGTTGCGTGCCGCGAACACCGACAACTGGTTGAATTCGTGATCGGTGCGCATGAAGGCGAGGTCGTCGTTAGTCCTGGCGGCACGCTCGAATCCCGCCGCCAGGGCGGCGAAGCGCTCGCGTTCATCGGGCAGTGCGCGTCGCGCCGCGCTGCGCGCGACCAGGCGTTCGACCTCGCGGCGCACCTCCAACAGCCGCAGCTGGGTCTTGACGTTGATGTCCGACACGATCACGCCGCGCCGCGGCAGGATCTGAACCAGCTTCTCGCGCGCCAGCCGCTGCAGGGCTTCGCGGATCGGCGTGCGGCCGATCGCCAGGCGTTGCGACAGCTCGGCTTCGGATACGGCGCTGCCAGGCGTGAGTTGCAGCGTGACGATCATCTCCTCCAGCGTGTCATAGGCGCGATCGGTGAGCGTTTGCTCGGCCTTTCCGAGCGTGCGCCGGGCAGCCCCTGGTCGCGCCGGCGATGCCTTGGTTGCCGTCCGGCGGCTTGCGTTCAGACGTGCCTTCCGTGTTCGAGCATGCGCAGGGAGCGCTCGACTTCACCCTGGTCCACCGCGTAGCCGCGCTCGTTCGGGGTCATCAACGTCCTCCAACCAAGGCGGATACCGATTGTCGGTCAGTGATATGTTGACAAGATATCACCGCCCGCGCAAGCCGCTGTCGCTGTCGCTGTGCTCGTCACTGTCGTTGATCCGGCCGGCAGCTTGCGCAGGCATCGGCCCCCGGCGCGCGCGGCTCAGTGATTGCGGGCGAACGATGCCATGTGAAACGCGGCATGCGCTGCAGCGTAGCGGTGCTGCGTGCCGACCGGACAGGCGCGGCGGGCCAGGCAACCCTCGGACATGCAATCGGCGCCCTGTGGTCGGTGCAGGTGCTCGGCGCAACGGGGCACGTCGTAGCCGGTCTTGCCGAAGGCCTGCACCGGACAGCCGCCAAGGCAGGGCTGAGCGTCGCAGCGTCCGCACAGATCGGGCGCCGGCAGGCTCGCCGCGCGTGACACCGCGGCAGCGTCGTCGCTGTTGAGCGTCGGCACTGCCAACGCGAACCGATAGGCGTGCCAAAGGCCCACCTCTGGATGGATCTGCAACATCAGGGGGCTGGTCTGCAGCGCTTCGGCGCGAGCGGCCCAACGCGCAAATGGAAGGTAAGGCGGACCATCCGACGGGAACATCGCCAACCCGCCCCAGTGCTGCGCCAACGGGTTGGCGATCGACTTGCTCCAGCGGTCCATCGGATCGGCCAGCCCGTCGCCGAACAGGGCTGATGCGATGAACGCATCCCAGCATTCCGAGCCGATCTGCCCGACCATCCACACAACCGCCGCGGCTCGCCCGTCTGCCATGGCGGGCAGCGAATCGCACGCGCTCGGCACCCAACCGCCGCGTACGCGCAGGCCGTGCACAGCCAACGTGCCCTCCAGCGCGGCGCGCGATGCTTCAGGTCGCGGCATGGGATCCTCCTTGATTCAGACGGTTTGCCCGTGGTGAAGTTGGCGAGCTCGTCCGGACATTGTCGTTGCGTAACGCGCCGGGCCTGCGCCCTTGGGGTTGGGCAGTAGATCGCTGTCGCAATCCGGATCCAGGCCTGGCGGGTTGCGGGTCGACTTGACTTGGCCATCGCCTCACGGCGCCGGGCTGCATGCGCGACTGCGCCATGCAGGTCTGTGCTCGCAGCGTGCGGCACTGGGCCGCGCGGTCATCGATCAGGCCAGCCGGCCGTGGCACTGCTTGTACTTCTTGCCACTGCCGCACGGGCAGGGGTCGTTGCGCCCCACCTTGGGCACGTGCCGCGCCAGCGTGGACGGATCGGCCTCCTGCGACACCGAGCCGTCCTCGTTGGGGTGGGTGTAGGTGACGTTGGCCAGCTGACTGACCCGTTACTCGATCGCCTCGGCGGCCTGGGCCACCTGGTCCTGGCTCTGGATGCGCACCGTCATCAGGATCCGCGTGACCTCGTGCTTGACGGTGTCGAGCAGCTGCGAAAAGAGCTCGAAGGCCTCGCGCTTGTATTCCTGCTTCGGGTTCTTCTGCGCATAACCTCGTAAATGAATGCCCTGGCGCAGGTAGTCGAGCGCGGCCAGGTGTTCGCGCCAATGGCTGTCCATGGCCTGCAGCAGCACCATGCGCATGAAGGGCATGAACTGCTCGGCACCGACTTGCTCGAGCTTGGCCTGGAACATCGCGTCGGCCGCCGCGACGACCTTCGCGACGATGTCCTCGTCGGTGATGCTGTCGCTCTTGTCGACCTCGCCCTTGAGGTCGACCTCGAGCTGCCATTCGTCAGCGAGCACGCGCTGCAGCGCGTCCAGGTCCCATTGCTCTTCGAGCGATTCGGCCGGCACGTGCAGGCGGGTCACGTCGGTCATCGCCGCGCGGCGCAGGTTGCTGATCTGTTCATCGAGTACCTGCGCTTCCAGGATCTCGTTGCGCTGCTGGTAGATCACCTTGCGCTGGTCGTTCGACACGTCATCGTATTCCAGCAGTTGCTTGCGGATGTCGAAGTTGCGCGCCTCGACCTTGCGCTGGGCGCTTTCAATGCTGCGGTTGACGATGCCGGCCTCGATCGCCTCGCCCTCGGGCATCTTCAGCTTGTCCATGATGGCGCGCACGCGGTCGCCCGCGAAGATGCGCATCAGCGGTTCATCGAGCGACAGATATACGCGGCTGGCACCCGGGTCGCCCTGGCGGCCCGAGCGGCCGCGCAGCTGGTTGTCGATGCGCCGGCTTTCGTGGCGCTCGGTGGCCACGATGCGCAAGCCACCGACCGCCTTGACCTGATCGTGCAGGCCCTGCCATTCGTCGTGCAGCGTCTTCGCGCGCGAGCGCTTTTCATCGTCCGCCAGGCCGTCATCGGCCTCGAGAAACTGGATCTGCTTCTCGACGTTGCCGCCGAGCACGATGTCAGTGCCGCGGCCTGCCATGTTGGTGGCAATGGTGACCATCTTCGGCCGCCCGGCCTGGGCCACGATCTCGGCCTCCTTGGCGTGCTGCTTGGCGTTGAGCACCTGGTGTGGCAACTCGGCCTTGGTCAGCAGCTCGGAGATGAGCTCGGAATTCTCGATCGACGTCGTGCCCACCAGCACCGGTTGGCCGCGCGCGTAGCAGTCGCGGATGTCGACCGTGACGGCGTCGTACTTCTCCTTGGTCGTCTTGTAGATGAGGTCGTTGTCGTCCTTGCGGATGGTCGGCTTGTTGGGCGGGATGACCACCGTCTCGAGGCTGTAGATCTCCTGGAACTCATAGGCCTCGGTGTCGGCGGTGCCGGTCATGCCGGAGAGCTTGCCTCTTCGGATGCAGAGTCCGTCTCCACGCAGCAAGTGGATTCGAAAATGACGATATTCATCGTCTCCTCAGGTTCGCAGGGGGGGTACTCTCTCTCCT
>JANOJJ010000785.1:0-10094 GCA_031408155.1 Rubrivivax sp. | reverse complement strand
TCCCTGATCGCTTCGCGAAAGGTATTTTTGGAAATAACCAAGATTCGATGTGACGGATTACTCGCTTCGGATGTCATTGAAATTAACGGGTAGTGAGCTTATGATTGGCGAGGGCTGCCGCAGTAAGTTTAGCACAAATATTCGCGGTTAGAAACACCGGTCGCCCAATTGGGATGCTGATCATCGGTAAACGTCACGACGATGTTTAACTTTAACGATAAAGACGACAAGAACGTCCCTGTGGATTTCGTATGTGATTCGGCAGTCACCAACGCGGACACGATAAGTTCTCTTGTCGACCGCTAATTTCTTGCCCAGCCCGGGGATCGTGATCTGGAACTCCGACAGCAGCTCGAGCAGGAAGGCCTCGAAGGGCTCGTCGGCGCGGTCGAGTTCGTCGATCAGCAGCACGGGCTTGCATGGGCGAGGACTCCTGGACTGTCAAGTGCAGGCCGCCGATGCTCGCCGGCCGGCGTTCGGGCCTACCATGCACGCTTTGCCACGACCGAAGCCCCGGATGGACAACGTCGACCTCAACGTGCTGCGTCAGGTGGTGGCTTGGCGCACGGCCGGCCATGCCGTCGTGCTGGGCACGATCACCCGTACCTGGGGCTCGGCGCCGCGCCCGGTGGGCTCGCTGGTGGCCGTGCGTGGCGACGGGCAGATTGCCGGTTCGGTCTCGGGTGGCTGCATCGAGGACGACCTGATCGCACGCATGCGCGAACAGGCGCTGGCCGCCAAGGGCGCCGAAGTGGTGCGTTATGGTGTCAGCGGCGACGAGGCGGCGCGTTTCGGCCTGCCTTGCGGCGGCACGCTCGAACTGGTGCTCGAACCCCTGTCGGCGGCCAGCCGCATCGACGAACTGCTGGCCGAGCTGAGCCAGGGCCGGCGCGTGCGGCGCGAACTGCTGCTGGCCAGCGGTCTGGTCACGCTGGGCCCGGCCGACGGTGCCGACCTGGTGCAGCTCGACGAGCAGCGCCTGATCAGCACCCACGGCCCGCATTGGCGGCTCTTCGTCGTCGGCGCTGGCCAGATGACGGTGTACCTGGCGCAGATGGCGCAGGCGCTGGACTACCAGGTCATCGTCTGCGACCCGCGCGACGAATACAGCGCCGAGCTGGCGGGCGTTCAATACACCAGGGAGATGCCCGACGACGCGGTGCAGGCGCTGCGGCCCGATGCGCACACCGCGGTGATCGCGCTCACGCACGACCCCAAGCTGGATGACCTGGCGCTGATGGAGGCGCTGCGCTCGGATGCCTTCTACGTCGGCGCCATCGGCTCGCGCGCCAACCAGGCCAAACGCAAGCAGCGGCTGGCCGAGCACTTCGGTCTGACAGAGGGCCAGCTCGCTCGTCTGCATGGCCCGGTGGGCATCAAGAATGGCGCGCGCACGCCGCCGGAGATCGCGGTCTCGATCCTGGCCGAGCTGACGGCGGTGCGTTACGGCTGGCGCATCCCCGATCCGGTGTTCGAAGGCCGGACCGGGTTGACCGTAGCGACGGGCTGCGTCGTGTAGCTGGCCACGCCCGGCCCCTCAGCCAGGGTCGCCCTGCGGCAGGGTCAGACTGAACACCGAGCCCGTCGGAACGTTGGCGCGCCACTCGATGCTGCCGCCGTGCAGCCTGGCCACCCGCTTGACCACGTGCAGGCCCAGGCCGTAGCCGGGCACCGTGGGCTGCGCGCCGCGCACGCCTTCTTCGAAGATGAGTTCGCGCAGGTCGTCGGCGATGCCGGGGCCGCGGTCGGCGACTTCCAGCACCAGGGCCAGCGGCTGGTCGCAGTCGAGCACGCGCAACACCAGCGCGGTGTCGCTCGGGGCGTAGAGCGCCGCATTCATGAGCAGGTTGCGCAGCGCCAGTCTTATCAGGCTCGGCTCGAGCCGGGCGCTGCGCGCGTCGGCCAGGTACTCGATGCGCACGCGAGAGCGCGCCTCGGGTGGCAAGTCACCCAGGCACAGCTCGATCAGCATCTGCAGGTCGGTGTCGGCCGTGCTGACGCGGCCCTGGGCCGCCAGCAGCGTGGTCGCCGCCACCGTGTTGTCGAGCGTGGCGCTGACGCGGCGGATCACGGCCAGGGCCTGCTCGATGGCGCGCGTCACCTCGCTGGCATCGCGGCTGCGGGCCAACGTGGCCACCCCGCTTTGCAGCGCCACCGCGGCGTTGTGCAGCGGCTGGCGGACCTCGTGAGCCAGCAGCCGGGTGCTGCGTGCCCGCTCGCTGGCGACTGGCTCTCGACTGAGCGCCGCCAGTTCCAGCGCCTGCTGGTTCTCGTGCAGCGGGGCCATCGCTGCGCGCTGCTTGCGCGCCTGTGCGCGTGCGCCTTCGAGCGCCAGACCCATGTAGCCGAGGTTGACCACCACTGCGCTGATCAGCGACAGCGCGACCGAGACACCGAACAACAGGTCCGGCTCGAACACCAGGGGTGGGGCGGGCTGGAGCAGGAACTCGAGGCCCCACAGCGCCAGCGTCAGCCCGGTCAAGGCGAAGAACAGGCTCATCAGCCGCGCACTGCGGCTGTGCCGGTGTTGCGCGAATTGCCAGCTCGTCCAGGCCGCAAGGCCGCCGAAGAGTCCATGGGCCAAATGGACCAACCCTGGGCGCAGCGGCTGGTACCAGTGGTCGAAGGCGAGCAGCATCAGCAGCGCCGCC
The DNA here is from genome assembly GCA_031408155.1 of Rubrivivax sp. GTDB lineage: Bacteria > Pseudomonadota > Gammaproteobacteria > Burkholderiales > Burkholderiaceae_C > Rubrivivax. Next base: position 7,443 of record JANOJJ010000785.1, on the reverse strand, counting down.
AGCCAAAGCAGCGCCAGCGGCCAGGCCCCGTGCGTGCGCTGGCCCTCCATGCGCAGGACCGACACCTGGATCGATGTCGACGCCAGGCCGGCCGCATTGGCCAGGACCACGCTGAGCATGTCGCTGACAGGGCCGCGCAGCCCGTACAGCACCAGCATCAGCGACAACAGCAGGCCGCTGGCGCACCACAGGTTGACCAGCCGCGCCGGGTGGCGATGGTGCAGCAAGGCCCACACCGTGACCGGCATGGCGGCGTAGACGACGCCGGTGGTCAGGAACAGGGTCTGCGGATCGATGCGCACCAGCAGCCCTCAGGCGCATTGCCGCGTGAGGTCGCGCTGCTCAACGCCCGGCACCAAAGCGGATCGGTGCCTTGAACACGTAGCCCACGCGCGACTGCGACTGCAGCGGCACCACGGCGCCGGTGACCTTCTCGATGCGCCGGCGCAGGCGGTAGATCATCGCGTGCAAGCCGTTGTCGGAGGTGTCGAGCAGCGGACGACCCAGGTGTTCGCACAGCGTCTCGCGCAGCACCACGCCACCTTCGGCGGGCGGAAAGCACGACAGGATGGCGACGTCGTTGTCACCGAGTTCGATCACGCCGCCTTCGGGTGAGGTCAGACGCTGGTGATCGGCGTCGAGCTGCCAGGCACGCTGGGTTTCACCCCGCTGGCGCACCGCGCGGCGATGGACCGCGCTGATGGCCAGCGAGATCTGCTCCAGGCTGACCGGCTTGGCCAGGTGCATGTCGGCGCCGACGGTGAGCACGCTCTCGAACACGCCGGCCTCGGCCTTGCCGGTGACGACCAGCACGCCGGCTTCGCTGCGCAGGCGCAGGATGCGGATCAGTTCCTCGCCGCCCACGCCGGGCAGCATCAGGTCGATGATGTAGAAGGCGTCGCCGAAGGGGTCGGCATCGGCCAGCAGGTGGTTGCTGTCGGCAAACGTGCGCACGCGCGTGCCGAGCTGGCGCAGGTGCTGGGCCAGGTAGTCACGGTAGTCGGCGTCGTCGTCGACGATCGTCAAGGTGGGCGGCAGAATCAGGGTCAGTATTTTGTCTTCAGACATAGTGCAGACTGGGCGCCAAGCCACGTTGAGTGTTTCCTTATGACGCACTTGTCGGGGCTTGCCCGGTCTTGGCAGGCGTCGAGTTCTGGATTGTGATCACTAGCGTGAATGACTTGGCTCCAACATGACCACTTTCTGTCAGACCTTTCATCTGCGGCCGCGGCCTGCTGCCGTGGCGGCCGCCCTGCTGCTCGGTGCGACCGGTGCCTGGGCCCAACTCACCGACCAGATCGTGGTAACCGGTGCGCTGGCCGAGCGGTCAGCCGCACAGGCGCCCTATGCCATCGGCAGCATCGACCGCGAGTCGCTGCGTCAGGCCGGGCCTCAGGTCAACCTCAGCGAGGCCCTGGCCAGGGTGCCCGGGCTGGTGGTGAACAACCGGTCCAACTATGCGCAAGACCTGCAGATCAGCTCGCGCGGATTTGGCGCGCGCGCCGGCTTCGGGGTGCGCGGGGTGCGGCTGTATGCCGATGGCATCCCGGCCAGCGGCCCCGATGGCCAGGGCCAGGTGTCGCATTTCGACCTCGCCGGCGCCGAGCGCGTGGAGGTGCTGCGCGGGCCCTATTCGGTGCTTTATGGCAACAGTTCGGGCGGCGTGATCTCGCTCATCACTGCCCCGGTTCGGCGCAACGAAGTCGAAGCTGAGCTCGACGCCGGCAGCTTCGGCCTGCGCCAGCTGCGGATTGCCGGGTCGGCGCTGCTGCCGGGTGGCTTGTCGCTGCGCGCCGGCGCCTCGCACCTCGAGATCGACGGCTTTCGCCCGCGCAGCGAAGCCCGCCGTGACCTGGCCAGCCTGCGGCTGGGCTGGCAGGGCGACAGCGACCGCATCACCGTGTCGGCCAGCCACCTGGACCAGCCCGCGCAAGACCCGCTGGGCCTGTCGCGCGAGCAGTTCACGGCCGACCCCATGCAGACCACGTCGCAGGCTGCGGAGTTCGATACCCGCAAGACCGCCCGCCAGACGCAGGTCGGCGCCAACTGGCGGCATCGTTTCGGCGCCGGCGCGCTGCGCGAGGCGCAGCTCTCCGTCTACGGCGGGCGACGTGCGGTGACGCAGTTCCTGGCCATCGCAGCGGCGACCCAGTCCAATCTGCGCCATGGCGGTGGGGTGGTCGATTTCGACCGCGACTACCAGGGCGTCGATGCGCGCGTGAGGCTGGCGCTCGGGCCGGTCGACCTGCAGATCGGTGCGGCGCTCGACCGTCAGCACGACGACCGCCGCGGCTACAACAACTTTCTCCGCAGCGGTGCTTCGACGGTGCTGGGCGTGATCGGCGACTTGCGCCGCGACGAAGGCAACGATGCACGCTCTGCCGATGTCTTTGTCCAGGGCGAGTGGACGATCAGCCCGGCCCTGGTGGCCAGTGCGGGCCTGCGCAGTGGCAAGGTGCGCCTGTCCGCCGACGACCACTATGTGACCAGCGGCAACGGCGACGACTCCGGCCAGATCGACTTCAGCTACACCAACCCGGTGCTGGGCCTGCGCTGGCAAGCGGCGCCGGGCCTCAACCTGCACGCCAGCGTGGCGCGCGGCTTCGAGTCGCCCACGCTGGGCGAACTGGCCTACCGACCGAGCGGCGGCGGCGGGCTGAACGCCGAGCTGAAGGCGCAGACCAGCCGCCAGGCCGAACTGGGCGCCAAGTGGCGCAGTGGCGGCATCGGCGTCGACCTGGCGCTGTTCCAGACCCGCGTGGCCGACGAGATCGGCGTGGCCACCAACGCCGGCGGCCGGTCCACCTTTCAGAACGTCGGCCGCACCCTGCGCCGCGGTGCCGAGCTGTCGACCAGCTGGGCGCCGAGCGCGGCCTGGCGTGCCGCGCTGGCTGCGAGCTGGCTCGACGCCAGCTACCGCGACACCTTCCTCACCTGCGCCGGCATCCCCTGCAATGCGCCCACCGTTGCGGTGCCGGCAGGCAACCGCGTGGCCGGCACCCAGCGCGCCAGCGGCTTTGCCGAACTGGCCTGGCACGGCGCGGCCTGGGGCGAATGGGGAATCGAACTGCGCGCCGTGGCGCGCACCGCGGTCAACGACTCCAACAGCGACTTCGCACCCGGGTATGGCCTGGTCGGGCTGCGCTGGAGCAAGGGTTATGCGATCGGCGGCAGCCTCAGGCTCGAGCTGCTGGCGCGGCTGGACAACGCCGTCGACCGCGTGTACGTGGGCAGCGTGATCGTCGGTGACGCCAATCGCCGCTTCTTCGAGCCCGGTGCGCCGCGCAACGCGCTGCTCGCCTTGCGCCTGATCGGTTTCTAGGCCTCGATCGATGCAGCGCCGCCGGTTCATCGCCAGCCTGGCCCTGGCGCCTGCGCTGGCCCACGCGGCCGATGACTTCGAAGGCGACCCCTTTCAAAGCCACCCCTGGCCGCAGATGCGGCGCGAGTTCCTCGGCGCTGCAGCGCGCGTGCGCTTCGACGCCCGGGTGCAGGTGCGGGGCCCGGCCTTCGCCGAGGATCCGATGAACGTGCCGATCTCGGTCCGGGTCGACCCTGCACTGGGCCCGATTGACGAGATCGTGGTGCTGGTCGACCGCAACCCGATCCGCAAGGTGCTGAGCTACTTGCCGCTGCAGGCGTTGCCGGCACTCGATTTTCGCTTCAAGCTCGAGCAGTCCTCGCCGGTGCGCGCCATCGCCCGCACGCGCGACGGCCGGTGGCATGCCGGAGGGACCTGGGTCGATTCGGCCGGTGGCGGTTGCACGGTAGCGGGTGCCACACGCAAGGACGGCAGCTGGTCGCAGACGCTGGGTGACGTAAGCGGCCGGCTGTTCAGCAGCGCGCCCGGGTCGGACGGCGCGTCGCGGCTGCGCTTTCGCGTGATGCACCCGATGGACACCGGCCTGGTCGGCGGCATCCCGGCCTTCTTCGTCAACCGGCTGTCGGTGCGTGACGGGCAGGACCGCGAACTGGCGCGCGTGCAGGCCTTCGAGCCGGTGAGCGAGAACCCGGTGTTCAGTTTCGACTTCGCCACCCCGCCGCCCGGCGGTGTGCGCGTGCTGGGCACCGACAACAACGGCAACCGCATCGACAGCCGATTGCAGTGATCGCGCCCGCACCGACCTTTGATCGCCTGCCTGCCGGGGACGCCGAGCAGCGACCGGGAACAGCCCCTGCGGACCGGCCCGGCCGGATCCGCGGCGTCTGCGCGGCGGCACTCGCAGCGCTCGTTGCGGTCGCGCTGACGAGCCCGGCGCAAGCGCAGAAGGCCGACCCGAAGACGCTGGACTACCGGCTGCAGGCGCGCTCGTTGGCGCCGGGCGTGTGGGTGGTCGAAGGCGACAACGCCGACTTCACGCCGGCCAACGGCTGCAACATCATCAACACCGGCTTCATCGCCACCGGTGCCGGCGTGGTGGTCATCAACAGCGGCCCGAGCAAGCGCTACGGCGAGCAGTTGCGTGCGCTGATCGCCCGCACCACCGCTGAGCCGGTGGTGCAGGTGCTGCACCTGAACCTGCACCCCGACTACTTCCTCGGCAACCAGGCCTTTGCCGACGTGCCGCGCCGTGCAACTGCCAACACGCGGGCCGGCATCGCACGCGAGTCGGCGGCCTATGAGACCAACCTGTACCGCCTGTGCGGCGACTGGATGAAAGGCACCGAGACGCTGGCGCCCGACGTCACCATCGACCCCGCTGCCAACGGCGGCCGCTGGCGTCTGGGCGAGCGCGAGTTCGACTGGCACGATTGGCGTGGCCACACTGCCAGTGACCTGGTACTGGTGGACCGAACGAGCGGCATCGCCTTCGCGGGGGGGCTGGTGTTTGCCGACCGCGTGCCGACCACCCCGCATGCGCGACTGGCCGACTGGCTGCGCAGCCTGCAGCAGTTCGGCACGCTCGAGGCCGGCACCGTGGTGCCCAGCCACGGCCCGGTGCACGCCGACGGACGTGGCGCGGCGCAGACGCAGCGCTACCTGCAGTGGCTGGACCGCCAGTTCAGCGACTGGGCTGCGCAGGGCCTGGACATGAACGATGTGCTGCGCGGCACGGTGCCCGACGAGTTCCGCCGCCTGGCGGCCTTCGACACCGAGTACCGGCGAAACGTGGCCCATCTGTACCCGTTGTACGAGAACAAGGCCCTGGGCGCGGCGGTCAGGTCGGCCCGCTGAGTCACTCCAGGTAGACCTTGGCCCGGGTGGCCGGATCGGTCTCGACCCTCGTCACGCGGCCGTCGCGATCGAAGTGCACGACGAAGGGCGAGAAGCTCCACAGCCAGTACTTCCAGCGCGCGGCGTCGAGGTGCGGGTTCTCGCTGCTGATCGGGTAACCCAATGCAACCAGCACCTGCTCGCGCGACATGCCACGCGTCACGCGGGCGGTCTCGATGGCGGTGCGCACATGGGGCGGGGCTGCGGCCACGCTGCGGCGCGGATCGTCCCTGACCACATAGCGCCGGGCAAAGGTTTCCAGCGACAGATCGCGGCTGTAGTCGTTGCCCAGGTCCTGCCGTTTGCCGTCGACCTCGATGTGTACCCGGTAGCGGCCGAAACCCGCGAACCTGACCGGCGTTCCGAAGGGGATGATGTGCTTGCCGGATTCCATGTAGTTGGAGTCCGAGATCCAGCTTCCATCGGTGCGCATGTTGCAGCACAGGTAGCCGTCGCCGGGGCCTTCGGCCGCGGCCGGCCAGGCCGTCGTGCCCATGACGAGGATCAATGCCGGAATGGAGGGCAGAGGATGTTTCATGTCTGTACGCCTCACTGAGCGTTGGAGTGGGCAAACCTGAGATCGCGTCAGGCGTCGCGCTTCCCGTCCTGGGAATCCGATTGTTGCCGCGTTCAACGCCCGCCACCGAATCCAGGCTGACAGCGTAGGCCCGGGTGGACGAGCTTACGGCCGCAGGCGACTCGGGCCAGCACGCGGCTGGGCATGTTCGGCATACACCCGGCTGCGTGGCCTGGCCAGTCCTGCCGCGACCGCTCCAGCGAGGGCTGCGGCTCGCGTCTGCAGCGGCTCGCCACATCAGCGGGGCGAAGCCCTTGTTTCTTTGCGCAAGGGATCGGGCCGCCGTCGCCACACTGCGGGTACGTGAAACCACCTGAACTGACGCTGCATCCGACTGCGATCCGCAGCCGGGTGCACGCGCTCCTGAGCCTGCCCTGGCCGCTGCCGGCGGTGCTGGCCTGGGCCTTGGCCTGGGCCTGCTACGACGCTGCCCAGCAGGCCGGCCTGGCCGCTGGCTGGGCCTGGCCGCTGGCAGCGATGCTGGGCGGCGCAGTTGCCAGTCGCGTTCAGGGCCGCCTGCGGCGCTGGCTGGTCGCGGCAGGTTTCCCGCTGTCGAGCCTGGCCCTGGGGGCGACTGCGCCGGCCTGGGTCTGGCTGGCTGCCGGGTTGCCCTTGTTGCTGGCTTACCCCTTGCGCGCGTGGTCCGACGCGCCGTTCTTTCCCACCCCGGCCCGAGCGCTGCAGGCCTTGGCGGCGCTGCTGCCGCTGCCTGCGGGTGCGCGCGTGCTCGACGCTGGTTGCGGCCTGGGCCATGGCCTCGTCGGGCTGCACGCGGTGTGGCCCGACGCCGGCATCGAGGGCGTCGAGTGGAGCGTGCCGCTGGCCTGGTGGTGCGCGCGACGATGTCGCTTCGCGCGCGTGCAGCGCTCCGACATGTGGCTTCATCCCTGGGCCGCTTACGAGGTGGTCTATCTTTTCCAGCGTCCAGAGAGCATGGCACGCGCCTGGACCAAGGCCTGCACCGAAATGGCGAGCGGGCGCTGGCTGGTCAGCCTGGAGTTCGCGGTGCCCGGCGTCGAGCCGCTGCACCGCCTGGACGCCGGCGGTGGCCGGCCGCTGTGGGTCTATCGCACTGAATCAGGTTGGTCGCCGGGCTCAAAGAAGTCGCGCCACGGCCGATAAACCATCGAACCCCTCATGCACCGGGTCTGCCCGACCGGGCAACGACTGAAACCTCATCATGTTCGTCATCGTCGGCTGGCTTGTCGCACTCGGTTGCGTGTTCGGTGTCTTTATCGTTCATGGCGGCAACATCGGTGTAATCCTGAAGGCCTTGCCGTTCGAGTTGATCACCATCCTCGGGGCCGCGGGCGGCGCCTTCTTGGCCAACAACCAGATGAAGGTGGTCAAAGCCACGGCGCGCGGCATGGCCTCCTGCTTCAAGGGCAGCAAGTTCAGCAAGGCGCGCTACCTGGAACTGCTGGCGCTGCTCTACGACATCCTGCAAAAGGCGCGCAAGGAAGGGCTGATGTCGATCGAGAAGGACGTGGAAGAGCCGCACGCCTCGCCGATCTTCCAGAAGTACCCGGTCGTCGGCAGCGACCACCATGTCGTCGAGTTCATCACCGACTACCTGCGCATGATGGTCTCGGGCAACTTGAACGCGCACGAGATCGAGAGCCTGATGGACAGCGAGATCGAGACCCATCAC
>JANOJJ010000655.1:0-4499 GCA_031408155.1 Rubrivivax sp. | reverse complement strand
CGGGGCCGGTGCTGCGCGGCTTGCGTGTTCGGGGCTGCGGCTGATGCGCCGTGGTCCGCTGGTACGCAAGCGGCTCAACCTTGGGCGGTTTGGTTGCTACGGCGGCCGCCGCGGCGCTGTCGTCATACAGATCCAGCACCGGCGGCGCGGTGGGTTCGCTGGCGCGCTGAGTCTTGTGCGGCCGTGTCGCCGGCCGAGGGGCGGATTGGGAGTCGAAATCAGCGGCGCTCAGCAGCGAGCCCCGCTTGGCGGGTGGCTTTGGAAGTGGCATAGGCGAATCGCGACAAACAAAAAGCAAAAAAGCCGCACAGTCGACTGTGCGGCTTGGGTGTGAGCTTCAGGGCTCTCGAGGAAACGCCGGGCCGCCCCAAGTTTCCTTGGCCCCCTGGGCCACGAAGGGGCCCTTTCATGGCCCAAGGGGCGGGCGCCGCAAGGCGACCGGGGGGCGATTTGACGCATTGATTGATTATGCACAGATGGCGACGGCACTCTATCCGTCAGCCCATGATCGAGCGATCAGGCGTGCAAAGTGGGCACAACGGGTCTGTAGCCAGCGTCAAGCCGCCTTCTTCTGCAGCTTGACGGCCTTGAGCACTTCATCGACATGGCCCGCCACCTTCAAGCCGCGCCATTCGGCGCACAGCACGCCGTTGGCGTCGATCAGGAAAGTGCTGCGCTCGATGCCCTTGACCTTCTTGCCGTACATGATCTTGTTCTTGACCACGCCGAACATGTGGCACAGCTTTTCTTCGGTGTCGGCGATCAGGTCGAACGGCAACTCCAGGCTTTGCTTGAACTTGTCGTGCGACGCCATGTTGTCGCGCGACACGCCGAAGACCACCGCACCCGCCTTGGTGAAGTCCTTGTAGCGGTCCCTGAACTGCATCGCCTCGGTCGTGCAGCCGGGGGTGCCGTCCTTCGGGTAGAAGTACAGCACCACGGCATGGCCGATGTGGGACTGGGGGGTGAACTTCACGCCGCCGGTGGCGTGCGCTTCGAATTCCGGAAGTGCTTTGTTGACTACAGGCGTCATGGGATGGCTGTTCTCGGCAAGCGTCGCGCCACGGGGGCTCAATCCGGAATTATAAAGTGCGCGTCAACCGGCCCCTGGCGCGACCGGTCGGGCGGTCACTTTCAGGCCGCCGGCGCATCGATGATCAGGGCCGCCACCACCGACCGCCGCTCACTCACGAGCACGTTGTAGGTGCGGCAGGCGGCGGCGGTGTCCATGCTCTCGATGCCGACGCGGCGTTCGATCAGCGGCCGCAGCAACGGCGATGGTGGAAAGCGCATCCGCCGACCACTGCCGAAGATCACCAGTTCGGGCTGCAGCGCCAGCAGGCGCTCGAAGTGCGCCGCGGTCAGCTCGTCGAAATGTTGCACGCCCCAGTCGATCACCTCGCCGACCCAGGGCACGACCAGACTGTGCGTGTAGGCAGCAGGGCCGATGACGATGCGGCCGGCGTCATGGCGCGCGATCACGTTGACGCCGTCGATGGTGTCGGGCTGGAACTTCACGTGGTGGACCCCGGTGCGAGTGGGTGCAGGGCAGCAAGGGTGGCCGGCCTTGGCCGACCCGATCGCTAGAATTGTATGTTTTGCACTGCAACCGGCCGCTGTCCGCGTGGCCGGTTCGCCCGACAGGCCGGAGGGCCCGCTCTTGAAGCCGATCGTCAAGTCCAGCAAGCTCGCCAACGTCTGCTACGACATCCGGGGCCCGGTGCTCGACAAGGCCCGGCAGATGGAGGAAGAAGGCCATCACATCATCAAGCTCAACATCGGCAACCTGGCCGCGTTCGGCCTGGAGCCGCCCGACGAGATCGTGCAGGACATGATCCGCAACCTGCCGCACAGCGCCGGTTACACCGACAGCAAGGGCTTGTTCGCGCCGCGCCGCGCGGTCGTGCACTACACCCAGGAAAAGCGCATCCCGCACGTGACGGTGGACGACGTCTACCTGGGCAACGGCGCGTCCGAGCTGATCGTGATGAGCCTGAACGCGCTGCTCGACGACGGTGATCAGATCCTGGTGCCGGCACCCGACTACCCGCTGTGGACGGCCGCGGTGTCGCTGTCGGGTGGCACGCCGGTGCACTATCTGTGCGACGAGGGCGCCGACTGGCTGCCCGACATCGACGACATCAAGCGGAAGATCACCCCACGCACGCGCGGCATCGTCGTCATCAACCCGAACAACCCGACCGGCGCGCTGTATCCCGACAGCCTGCTGCTGCAGATCGTCGAGCTTGCGCGACAGCACCAACTGATCGTTTTTGCCGACGAGATCTACGACAAGACGCTGTACGACGGCCACACCCACACCAGCATCGCGTCGCTCGCCGACGACGACGTGCTGTTCGTCACCTTCAACGGCTTGAGCAAGAACTACCGCAGTTGCGGCTACCGCGCCGGCTGGATGATCGTCTCGGGCCACAAGCGCCATGCCAGGGACTACATCGAGGGCCTGAACATGCTGGCCTCGATGCGGCTGTGCTCCAACACACCAGGGCAGCTGGCGATCCAGACCGCCCTCGGCGGCTACCAGAGCATCAAGGACCTGGAGGCCCCCAGTGGCCGCCTGGGCCGCCAGCGTGACCTGGCCTACCGCATGCTCAGCCAGATCCCGGGTGTCAGCGTGGTCAAGCCCAAGGCCGCGCTGTACATGTTCCCGCGCCTCGATCCCAAGGTCTATCCAATCGCCGACGACCAGCAGTTTGCCTACGAACTGCTGGCCGATGAAAAGGTCCTGGTCGTGCAAGGCACCGGCTTCAACTGGGCCACGCCGGATCACTTCCGGATCGTCTTCTTGCCCAATTCCGACGACCTGGCCGAAGCGGTCGGTCGCATCGATCGCTTCCTGGCTCAGGTCCGCAAGCGCCACAGCGCCTGATTCCTTCGTTGTCACTTCATCGCACAGAGTCTCCATGAATCCCATCCAGGTCGGCCTGCTCGGCATCGGAACCGTCGGCAGCGGCACCTTCAAGGTCCTGCAGCGCAACCAGCAAGAGATCCGGCGCCGCGCCGGCCGCGGCATCGTCATCGCCATGGTGGCCGATCTCGACACCGCGCGCGCCAGGGCCGTGGTCGGCGACCAGGCCCAGGTGGTCAGCGATGCGCGCTCCGTGATCGCCAATCCCGCGATCGACATCGTGATCGAGCTGATCGGCGGCACCGGCATCGCCAAGGCGCTGGTGCTCGAAGCGATCGCCGCCGGCAAGCATGTGGTGACGGCCAACAAGGCGCTGCTGGCGGTGCATGGCACCGAGATCTTCGAGGCCGCGCGCGCCAAGGGCGTGATCGTCGCCTTCGAAGCTGCGGTGGCCGGCGGCATCCCCATCATCAAGGCGCTGCGCGAGGGGCTGACCGCCAACCGCATCGAATGGGTGGCCGGCATCATCAACGGCACCACCAACTTCATCCTGTCGGAGATGCGGGCCAAGGGCCTCGACTTCAGCGTGGCGCTCGAGCAGGCGCAGGCGCTGGGTTATGCCGAGGCCGACCCGACGTTCGACATCGAAGGCGTGGACGCCGCGCACAAGGCGACCATCATGAGCGCCATCGCCTTCGGCATCCCGGTCCAGTTCGACAAGGCGCATGTCGAGGGCATCACCGCGCTGCAGGCGGCCGATATCCGCTATGCCGAACAGCTGGGCTACCGCATCAAGCTGCTGGGCATCACGCGGCGCCGGCCGAACGGCATCGAGCTGCGCGTGCACCCGACACTGGTCCCGAGCACACGCCTGATCGCCAACGTCGAAGGCGCGATGAACGCGGTGGTGGTGCAGGGCGACGCGGTGGGCACCACGCTGTACTACGGCAAGGGCGCCGGCAGCGAGCCCACGGCCAGTGCCGTGATCGCCGACCTGGTCGACATCACCCGGCTGCACACCGCCGAAGCCGGCCACCGCGTGCCGCATCTGGCCTTCCAGCCCGGGTCGATGGCCGCCACGCCGATCCTGCACATCGACGAGGTGGTGACGGCGTTCTACCTGCGCCTGGTGGTGGCCGACAAGGCCGGCGTGCTGGCGCGCATCACCGGCATCCTGGCCGAGCACGACATCAGCATCGACGCCGTGCTGCAGCGCGAGAGCGCCGAAGGTGAAAAGCAGACCGACCTGATCATCCTGACGCACGACACGGTGGAAGGCCGCATGAAGGCCGCGCTGGTGCAGATGCAGGCCCTGCCGACGGTGCTGGCGCCGATCGTCAAGATCCGCAAGGAAGAACTGAATTGAAGTACCTCAGCACCCGCGGCGACAGCACCCCGCGCGGCTTTTCCGACATCCTGCTCGAAGGCCTGGCGCCCGATGGCGGCCTGTACCTGCCGGCCCACTACCCGAAGATCGACGACGCGACGCTGACCCGTTGGCGCGGCATGCGCTACGCGGAACTGGCCTTCGAGATCCTGTCGCGGGTCCTGCACGCCGTCGTCCTGCCGAGCGACCGCCATCTGCGTCCCGCCGACGACTACTGTCCGTGCACGTCTCATTCCCCCCCCC
>JANOJJ010000641.1:0-3687 GCA_031408155.1 Rubrivivax sp. | reverse complement strand
GCCGTGCTGCACATCACCGACATCGAAAGCGCCATCAACTGGTGGCGTGAGCGCTCGCCTTCGATCGATGGCATCAGCGCCTGCGACGAGGTGCGAGCGCTGGCCGAGGTCTATGCGCTGATGGTGTACTACCGTGAGCACGCCTGCGACGAAGTCGGCATGCCCGCGGCCGCACGCCAAGCCTGGCTGGCCTGGTACGCCAGCACGCCCGACTCGCCCTGCATCGCGATCTGCTCCACCAGCCAGGGCGACGCCCTGTGCAAGGGCTGCGGCCGCAGCTTCGACGAAGTCAAGCACTGGACCGAGCTCAGCCCGGCCGACAAACGTGCAGTCTGGCGCCGCATCACGCACGAGGGCACGGCCTGGCGCTTCAACCGCTATGCCGAACGTGCGCTGGCCGACGGTACGGCGCCGCAGGCCAGCGCGCCCGCCAGCGACAACGAGCCACGCAGGAGCCGCCGTTGAGCGGTTCGTTCGCGCACGACACCCGGCGCATCGTCACCCTGGCTTGGCCGGTCTTGGTTGGCCAGCTGTCGGTGGTGGCGTTTTCCACCGTCGACACGGTGCTGCTGGGCCGTCACTCGGCCGCCGACCTGGCTGCCTTGGCGGTCGGAGCCGCTGCCTACATCACGATCTTCATCGGTCTGATGGGCGTGGTGCTGGCGCTGGGCCCGATTGCCGGCCAGCTCTACGGTGCGCGCAAGCTGGTCCAGGTCGGCCGGCAACTGCACCAGGCGGTCTGGCTGGCGCTGGGCCTGGCGGTACTGGGCTCGTTGCTGCTGCTCTTTCCCGAGCCCTTCCTGCGGCTGGCCCGACTGACGCCCGAGCACGAGGGACGCGTGCGCGCCTACCTCGGCGTGCTGGCGCTGTCGCTGCCCGCGTCGCTGCTGTTCTCGGCCTATCGCGGCTTCAACAACGCGGTCTCGCGGCCAAAGGCAGTGATGGCGTTGCAGGTCTGCGGACTGGGGCTGAAGATTCCACTGTCGGCCTTGCTGATCAACGGCCTGCCGGCTCTCGGGCTGCCGCCGCTGGGCGTGGTGGGCTGCGCCATCGCCACCGCCATCGTGATGTGGTCGCAGGCCCTGATCGCCTTCATCGTGCTGCGCCGCGACCCGTTCTATGCGCCGTTCGAAATCTGGGGCCGCGGCCTGCACGCGCCCGACCGCCAGGCCCTGTGGGCGCAGCTCAGGCTGGGCCTGCCGATGGGGCTGGCGATCCTGATCGAGGTCAGCGGCTTCGCGATGATGGCGGTCTTCATCGCCCGGCTGGGTACCACGGCCGTGGCCGGACACCAGATCGCGGCCAACCTGGTGTCGATGCTGTTCATGGTGCCGATGGCGCTGGCCAGCGCCACCAGCACGCTGGTCGCACAGCGCATCGGCGCACACGACACCGACGACGCCCGCCGGCTGGCACGCCACGGCATCACCTTCGGCCTGCTGGCGGCGAGCGTGCTCGGCACCCTGGTCTTCATCGGACGCGAAGGCGTGGTGCGGCTGTACACCCAGGATGCCGGCGTTCTGGCCGCCGCGCTGTCGCTGTTGGCCTGGGTGACGCTGTTCCATATTGTCGATGCCGGCCAGACGCTGGCGTCCTTCGTGCTGCGGGCGTACCACATCACCACCGTGCCGATGCTGATCTTCGCCGGGTCGATGTGGGGCGTCGGGCTGGGCGGAGGCTACGCGCTTGCCTTCGACGTTGGCGGCTGGACGCCAGCGGCGCTGCGCGGCGCGCCCGGCTACTGGGCGGCCAGCACGACCGGACTGGCGCTGGCCGCGCTGCTGCTGCTGGCCGTGGTCTGGCGTGTCATGCGCCAGCAAGAACGCCTGCTGCAAGACCAGGGGCAGCAGCCGGGCCCACGGGCAAACGCAGCGTGAAGCAACTGCCGCCGCCGGCGCGCGGTTCGCAGCGCACGTCACCGCCGTGTCGTTCGGCGATCTGCCGTACCAGGGCCAGGCCCAAGCCCACGCCGCCGGCCTTTTCGGCATGGCCAGGCAGACGAAAGAAGGGCTCGAAGATGCGCTCGAGATAGCCTTCGGGCACGCCCGGGCCGCGGTCGCGGACGCGCACCTCGACGCCGCCGGCGGCCCGCCGCACCTCGAGCTCGACCTCGCCGCCGCCGCCGTAGCGGCGCGCGTTCTCGAGCAGGTTGCGCAAGGCACGGCGGATCAGCCGCTCATCGGCCCGCAACAGCACGCCGTCACCCTGCACGTTGGCGTTGACGCGCGCTGCCTCTTCGGCGGCCAGGCCCAGCAGGTCGACGTCATCGCGGCGGTCGAGCGTTTCCGATGCGTCCAGCCGACTGGCCAGCAGCACCTCTTCGACCAGGGCATCCAGCTCGACGATGTTGACGTCGATCTCGCGTCGCATCGCTGCCCGCTGCGTGGGCACAGCGTCCTCCAACAGTGAGACCGCCATCTTCAGCCGCGTCAAGGGCGAGCGCAGTTCATGGCTGACGTTGGCGAGCAGGCTCTTGTGTGACTGCAGCAGGGCCTGGATGCGCGCTGCCGCCTGGTTGAAGCTGGCGCCGAGTGCGGCCACCTCGTCGCGCCCGTCCTCGGCCACGCGCTGGTGCAGCGCGCCCGCGCCGAAGGCATCGACGCCCTGCTTGAGCGCTTCGAGCCGCCGCGTCAGTCGCCGCACCACCGGCCAGGCGCCCAGGGCCACGGCCGCGAACAGCACCACCAGCAAGGCCGCCAGGCTCATGCCTTCGGGCCACCCGCGCGGCAATAACCACGCTGTCGGGCCGCCGGGCCCTGGCGGCAGCAGGCCGGGCGGCCGGCCCAGCGGTCCTCGCATGCCCGGGCGCAGCACCCACAGCGTGCGCCCGTCGTCCAGGCGCACCGGATGCAGGCGGCGCAGCATCATCGGACCGGCGTCGGCTTCGCGCCGGGCAAAGGCTTCCGAGGTGGCCAGGCGTCGCCCCTGGGCGTCGTCCAGCGCCATCGGCAGGCGCAGCCGCTGCGCCCAGTCGCGCAACGCAGCGTCCTGTTCAGGCGCCGGCGCGTCGGCACTGGGCAGCGAGCGCTGCAGCAGGTCGGCCCAGGCTTCGGCACGCTCTCGGATCGACGACTCGGCGCGCACGCGCTCCTGTTCGAGGTGACGCTGCACCAGCCAGCCCGAGACCAGCGCAAACAGCGCCAGCGAGACCACCACCGTGAGGTAGATGCGCAGGTACAGCGATCGCATGGTCGGCGAGCGTCAGCCTTCGGCGTCCTGCTTGCGTGCGAAGACGTAGCCGCTTCCGCGCACAGTGAGCACGCGCTTGGGGTTCTTGGGGTCGTCCTCGATCACCGATCGGATGCGCGAGATGTGTACATCAATACTGCGGTCGAAGGCTTCGAGCGGATGGCCCTTGAGCGCGTCCATGATCTGGTCGCGCGACAGCACGCGGCCCGGGCTCTTGGCCAGCACCACCAGCAGCTCGAACTGGTGGCCGGTCAGGTCGCAAGGCTTGCCGTCCAACCGCGCCTGGCGTGCGCCGAGGTCGATCTCCAGTCGACCGAAGGCCAGCACATCGTCGCCGGGTCGTCGACCTGCCGGAGGTCGAGCGCGTCATCGCCCGCATGGCTCGCATTCCCGAGAAGCAGGCCACGTCCTCCGACCGCGACCGGCTGTTCACCCTGGAGGAATCGCTGCAGCGGGTGGTGTTCGGCCAGGAGGACGCGGTCCGCTCCGCGGCCATGG
>JANOJJ010000577.1:0-4196 GCA_031408155.1 Rubrivivax sp. | reverse complement strand
GCTGGCCGGCTTCCTGGCGGGACTGGAGCGTTGCGAGACGCCTTACCTCGTGACCGTGCCCTGTGACACACCGGCCTTTCCGCTCGACCTGGTGGAGCGGCTGGCCGCGGCGCTGGAGCAGTCCGACGCCGAAGTGGCGATGGCCGCGACCACCGAAGGCGGCCAGGTCTGCCTGCAGCCCGTGTTCTGCCTGCTGCGCGCGTCGCTGATGGAGAGCCTGGTCGCGTTCACCCAAGGCGGCCAGCGCAAGATCGACCGCTGGACCGGGCAGCACCGTTGCGTGACGGTGCCCTTCGACGACGCTTCGGCGTTCTTCAACGCCAACACGCTCGACGACCTGCGCCAACTCGCGCGCTGACACGTCAGTGCGACGAGCGGACGCCGGCTGCTGCAGGCCCGGCGAACCAAATCTTGCCGCCCGGCACCACGCGCGCAACCCGGTCGGCCCTTAGACTGGCGCGTGACTTCCACGCTGGTGCAGAACCTGCAGCCGCCATCGCTGCCGCAACGGGTGACGATGGCCGTCGTCGTGCTGGCGCTGCTGGGTTGCACCAGCAGCCCGCCAGGTCGATCCGGGGAGTCACCTGCAAGCGCGACAGCAGGAGCGGCCGTAGACCCGCGGGCGGCGCCGCTCGAGGTCGAGCGGCATTGGCTGCAGTCGTGGTTCAAGGGCACGCCGGTGCTCATCACGCGGCTCGACGACGGATCGGTCAGCGTCGACGTGCCGCGCGAGTTCTGCTTCGACAGCGGACGCAGCGCCGTCAAGCCTGCGCTCGGCGCGGTGCTCGACAAGGTCGCCGAAAGCCTGCGCCGCAACCCGAAGGCGCGGCTGCAACTGCTGGCAGCACCTGGCGATGGCGCGGCCGATTCGAGCCTTGCCGTGCAACGGGCCGGCCAGGTGCGCACGCACCTGCGGTCCCGCGGCGTGGCCGACGCGAGGCTGGGCAGCCCGACACGCGCCATGGCAGACGCCGTGCAGTTGCGCATGACCCTTGCTTCACCTTGAGCGCCCAGCAAAAAAGCCCCTGGGCAGAAGCTTCGAATCCGTTCAGGTCCGCTGTGCGTGAGTACGCCGGACCCGCTGTCACTAGAAGGTTTCCCACTCTTCGGACGCTGCCTTGTGTGGCGCCGGGTCGGCCGCAGCGGCCTTGGCGCTGACCTGCGGCGCGGCCCGTTTGGGTGCTGCCGCCAGCGCGCGCACACCCGGCCGGCTGACCTGGGCCACGCTTGTGCTGTGACTTGACATGGTTGCGGCCGAGCCGTGCGCGTGATCGCGGTTCAGCTTGAACACCGCCACCGCCTGCACCAGCTGCACCGCCTGCTGCTTCAGGCTCTCGGCGGCGGCCGCGCTTTCTTCCACCAGTGCAGCGTTCTGTTGTGTCACTTGATCCATCTGCGAGACGGCCTGCCCGACCTGGTTGACACCCGCGCTCTGCTCGGTGCTGGCCTCGCTGATCTCGGCCACCATGTCGCTCACGCGCTTGATCGCGACCACGATCTCTGCCATCGTTTGTCCGGCCTGATCGACCAGCGACGTGCCCTGGTCGACCTTCTCGACACTGTCCGTGATCAAGGTCTTGATCTCCTTGGCTGCCGCGGCGCTGCGCTGGGCCAGGTTGCGCACCTCGGTGGCCACGACCGCAAACCCGCGACCCTGCTCGCCCGCGCGCGCTGCCTCTACCGCAGCGTTGAGCGCCAGGATGTTGGTCTGGAATGCGATGCCGTCGATCACGTTGATGATGTCGGCAATCTTCTTCGAGCTGTCGTTGATGCCCTTCATGGTGAGGACCACCTGGCCGACCACGGATCCGCCCCTGGCGGCCACGCTCGACGCGCCCTGCGCCAGCTGGTTGGCCTGCTTGGCGTTGTCGGCGTTGTTGCGCACCGTGCTGCCGAGTTGATCCATCGTCGCCGCCGTCTGCTGCAGCGCGCTGGCCTGCTGCTCGGTGCGCTGACTCAGATCGGTGTTGCCCTGTGCGATCTGCGCACTGGCCGCTGCCACGCTCTCGGCGTTGCCGCGAACGCTGTTGACGATGCCCGCGAGGGAGGTCTGCATGCGCGCCATGCCCGCCAGCACGCTGCTGCTGTCGCCGTCACGAACAGTGATCTTCGTGGTCAGGTCCGAATCGGCGATCGCGCTGGCCAGGGCGGCCACCTCGGCCGGCTCACCGCCCAGTTCCGCGACCAGCCTGCGCACCACGGCCAGGGACAGCCCGATCGCGACCAGGGCGCCGAAGATCGCGGCGCCGATCAACCAGGCTCGGGCACTGGCGTATGCCGCCTGCGCATCAGCGAATTGCGCCTGACTGTCCTTGCGCTCCAGCGCAACGTTTTCTCGCAGCGCGACCTGCCAGGCCTGCGTTGCCGGTGCGGCTTCCTTGAGCAAGAGCGCGGTAGCCTCCGCACCCTTCTTCAGCATGGCCAACTCGATGACGTGGTTGTTCAGCGGCCGGGCCTTTTGCGCTGCGGCGTCGATCGCGGCCCGTTTGGCCTTGCTGCCGGCCTCGGCTTGGCTGGACGAAAACTTGTCGAGCGCGGCCCGGGACTTGTCGTACGTGGCCTGTGCGGCATCGATCTGCTTGCGCTCGGCGGCCTTGGCCGCCTCGTCGTCGAGCAAGATCAAGGTGCGCATGTCGCGCGCAACGCTATAGATGGTGTCCGACATCTCCGTGTTCAGCACGATCTTCTCGTTGTCGGTGACGATATCGACCAGGCTGTACTGGATGTCGTGCAGCTTGAGCAGCGCCAGGCCGCTGGTCAGCGCGGACAACAGCACGATCGTGCCGAAGGCCAGGAAAAGGCGGGTTGCAAGCCGCAACGAGCGAATCTTCATGATGATCCCTACTTCAAGTGAATGGGTTGGCGGGTTGGCAAGCTTTGGTGAGCGACGCGGCGTCTACGCGCCGGGCAGCCGGGATGTGGTTGGTGGTGTTCATGGTCGGGACGCGCACATGATCACTCGACGAGCGCGTCAAGGAGTCGCTGGAGTATCGGCACCAGCATGGCGCAATTGAGCGTCCACGCCAGCGGGCTTGCGGCGCGTCAAGGGCAGGTCGCGAACTCCCCTCATGACCGCGAGTTGCAAGGTCATGGCTCGACGCCGAGCCGGGCTCGAGCCGGGCCATGATCGGCCAGCGCAGCTACCAGCCAGGCTCGGCCCGGCGCCGGATGTCGCATGCGCTCGAGGCTCAGCGCCCGGGCCAACTCCGCGCCGCCACAGCACGTCACCGTGCGTTCGACCGACCGGCGATGGGGTCGCCTGGCCGCCGGGTTGCGGACGATCAGGCCGGGTGCGCCAGGTTGCGCAGCATGGTCGGGCCGGCGTGGCGCTCGATTTCGTTCGTCAGCGACTTGAACAGGCCGAGCAGGGCCAGCATCTCCATCACCACGAACATCGGGCCGACCAGCAGGCCGACCACATCGTCCGCAAAGGCGGGCTTGCGGCCCTCGTAGTAGTGGCCCACGAACTGGATCATCGAGCCGATCAGGAAGAACCCCAGACCCCATCCCAGCCAGGGCCCCAGGCCGCCGGGCACCCGGTGCGCCAGCAGCAGCAGCACCGCCACGCCCGTGCTGACGGCCACGCCCAGCAGCAGCTGGCCCCGGGTCAGGTACCACGCCGCCACCAGCGCGAACACCAGCCAGGCCGGCGACAGCATCAGGGCGCCGACCATGAAGCCCGGGCGCGACAACAGCACGCCGAGCGCGAACACGATCATCGGCACGCCGATGTAGTGGGTGGCGATGTTGCGCCGGTCACGGTGGTACTCGGCGTACCACGTGAGCAGTTCGACGGCGGGACGGAAGGGGCTTGCCATGGCGGATGTCTCCACGCTCGATGGCCGTCATCTTAGTGCGGATGAGGGTCTGCCGCACCCCCACGCAAGCAGCCCAGGGGGCAGATGGAATAATCCCCCTCCCGGCTGTGACGAGCAACGCATGACGATCAAGAGCGACAAGTGGATCCGCCGCATGGCTGCCGAGCACGGCATGATCGAGCCCTTCGAGCCCGGACAGGTGCGCTTTTCCGCCGATGGCCAAAAGATCGTCAGTTACGGCACCAGCAGCTTCGGCTACGACATCCGCTGCGCGCCCGAGCCAATGCCGCCTGCGCATGCGGCGTGGTCACGGTCATCGACAGCGTGCTGGCCTGCCAGCCGCTGGCACTGTCGAGCTGGCCACCCAGGGCCTCAGCC
>JANOJJ010000561.1:0-1580 GCA_031408155.1 Rubrivivax sp. | reverse complement strand
CACCAGCATCGGCAGGCCATGCGCCGGCAACTCGAGGCCCGGACGTTCGGCCTGCCGGCCGCCGGCGCACTGGGCCTGGGCCAGGGCGCCGAGCAACACGGTCACGCCGGCCCGCCGCGTGTACTTGAGCAGGTCGTCGAGCAGTTGCCGGTTGACCAGCGACGGGTCGGCAAACAGCAGCTCGACCACCGGTTTCAACTCGCGCCGCGACGCTGCACTGACGAAGCCCGCGGTGTAGCCGGCGTTGATCTCGTCGCCCAGCCCGGCGCTGTTGACCAGCGTCAGCGACGCCACGCGGTGCGGCTGGTCGAGCGCCAGCCGCGCCGCGATGGCGCCGCCCAGCGAATGGCCGACCAGGTGCACACGGTCGACCCCGATGCGGTCGAGGACCGCCGCCACGAAGCCCGCCAGCGCCGCCAGCGACGTGCCCGGCAGGCGCACTTCGGACTGGCCATGTCCCGGCAGGTCGAGCGCAATCACCGGCGACCACTCGGCCACGGCGTCGAGGTTGAACAGCCAGTTGCCCAGGTCGCCGCCGAAGCCATGCAGGAAGAGCACCGGCACGCCGTCGGCAGGCCCGCGTCGCGCGTAACGCAGACGAATGCCGTCGACCTCGACCCATTCGAAGGCGGGGCCCTCGTCGCCGCCGTCGGCGTCGGCCGCTGGCACCACATAACTGGTAATGAAGGAGTCGATCTCGGCATCGCTCACGTCGGGTTCGGCCAGCACCGCAAGCAGGCCCTTGACCGGCAGCGTCTGGCCGTCGCGCGCCACCTTGCGCCGCAGCAGGCCGGGGTCGGGCGCTTCGACGGCGTTGGAGATCTTGTCGGTCTCGACGTCGACGATCGGCCGGCCGACCGTGATGCGCGTGCCCTCGTCGACCAGCCAGCCGGCGATCGTGCCTTCGCGCATCTCCAGCCCCCACTTGGGCATGACGACGGCGGTGATCGTTGCTTGAGCCATCAGTTCCGGGCTCCGGCCAGCGTGCGCTTGACCGCGGCCACGATCTGCGCGGCGCTGGGGATGTACAGGTCTTCGAGCACGGGCGAGAAGGGCACCGGCGTGTGTGGCGCAGACACCATCTCGATCGGCCCCTTGAGCGCCTTGAAGGCGCGCTGCGCCACTTGCGCAGAAATGTCGCAGGCGATGTTGCAGCGCGGGCTGGCCTCGTCGACGCAGACCAGGTGGCCGGTCTTCTCGACGCTCTCGAGCACGCTGTCGATGTCCAGCGGGCTCAGCGTGCGCAGGTCGATCACCTCGACTTCCACGCCTTCCTTGGCCAGGACCGCGGCCGCGTCGAGCGCGCGGTGCACCATCAGCCCGTAGGTCACGATGCTGGCGTGCTTGCCGTCGCGCACCACGTTGGCCTCGCCGAAGGGGATGGCGTAGCTCGGCTCGGGCACCTCGCCTTCGAAGCCGTACAGGTTCTTGTGCTCGAGGAAGATCACCGGGTCGTTGTCGCGGATGCTCTGGATCAGCAGGCCCTTGGTGTCGTAGGGCGAGCTCGGGCACACCACCTTCAGGCCCGGGATGTGGGTGAACAGCGGGGTCAGCATCTGGCTGTGCTGCGCCGCGGCGCG
>JANOJJ010000529.1:0-2370 GCA_031408155.1 Rubrivivax sp. | reverse complement strand
GCATCAGCTCGGCCACGCCGATCGCCGGGTGGGTGTCGTTGAGGTGGATCGCGACCCGGTCGGACAGGTTGGCCAGCGTGCCGTGTTCGAACTGATGCCGGGCCAGGATGTCCTGGATCGACGCCGAGGTGAAGAAGTACTCCTGGCGCAGCCGCAACTCGCGCCCGGCCGGCGTGCTGTCGTTCGGGTACAGCACCCAGGAGATGTTCTCGAACTGGTTCTTGAACTCAGCGGCCCTTGCGTAGTCGCCGCTGTTGAAGGCCTGCAGGTCGATCTGCGCCGGCGCGGCGGCCTTCCACAGCCGCAGCGTGCTGACGCGGTCGGTGCCATGGCCCGGGATCACCAGGTCGTAGGCCTTGGCGCTGACTTCGCCGGCGTGGCGCCACAGTGGCGGACGCCCGGGCAGCGCCGCCGGCTCGACCCAGCCGCCAAAGCGCACCGGATAGGTCAGGCCCCAGCGCGGAAACTCCCACGGCGTGCCGTCCTCGAGCCAGGCGTCAGGGCGTTCGACCTGGCGCCCGGCCTGCACGGCCTGCGCGAACATGCCGAACTCGTAGCGGATGCCGTAGCCGTACGAAGGCAGGCCGAGCGTGGCCATCGAGTCGAGGAAACAGGCCGCAAGCCGGCCCAGGCCGCCATTGCCCAGCGCCGCGTCGGGCTCGCATGCCGCCAGTTCCTCCAGCGTGGTGGCGTGGCGGGCCGCCGATGCGGCCGCCTCGCCGTCCAGGCCCAGCGCAGCCAGCGCATTGCCGAGCGCGCGGCCGATCAGGAACTCCATCGACAGGTAGTACACCCGGCGCACTTTGGCAGCCCGGTCTGCCGCATCCTGCGCCACCCAGCGTCGCGACAAGTGCTCGCGCACGACCTGCGCCAGTGCGTGCATCATGTGGTTGGGTGTGGCGGCCGCCGCAGCTGTAGCCACGGTAGACAACAGGTGGTGGTCGATCGCGGTCGACAGAGGGGATTCGAACGTTGGCTTGTTCATATCGGTGCAATGGAAGCCAGCGCTGGCCGGCGAGCAAGCAATGCCTGTGCCGCCGAGTGTCGTCGACCGCGTGCGCCAACGTCAAACCGGCGCGCACGCGCGCAACTTGATTCAGCCGTCACGAGTGTCGTGGCCGCCATTGGCAAGACGATCGACAATCTCCAGCAACGACGAGAGGCGGCGATGAGACCTGATGACCTGGCCCACAGTTTCGAGTTGCCGCGCCGTGCGGTGGCACTGGTGCTGGCCGGTGGCCGTGGCAGCCGGCTGAAAAACCTGACCGACAACCGCGCCAAGCCGTCGGTCTACTTCGGCGGCAAGTTCCGCATCGTCGACTTCGCGCTGTCGAACTGCCTGAACTCGGGCATCCGACGCATCGGCGTGATCACGCAGTACAAGAGCCACAGCCTGCTGCGTCACCTGCAGCACGGCTGGGCCTTCCTGAAGAGCGAGATGAACGAGTTCGTCGACCTGCTGCCGGCGCAGCAGCGCGTCGACAGCGAAAGCTGGTACCGCGGCACGGCCGATGCGGTCTACCAGAACCAGGACATCCTGGCCGCCTACCGGGCCGACTACGTGGTGGTGCTGGCCGGCGACCATGTCTACAAGATGAACTACGCGCTGATGCTGGCCGACCATGTGGAACTGGGCTGCGAATGCACGGTCGGCTGCATCGAGGTTGCGCGCACCGAGGCCACCGCCCTGGGCGTGATGGCCGTCGGCGCCGATCGCCGCATCACCGACTTCGTCGAGAAGCCGGCCGACCCGCCGGCGATGCCCGGCAAGCCCGGCAGCGCGCTGGCCAGCATGGGCATCTACATCTTCAATGCGCGCGACCTCTACCGCGAACTCGAGCGCGATATGGAAGACCCGGCCTCCAGCCACGATTTCGGCAAGGACATCATCCCGAAAATGGTCAAGGCCGGTCAGGCGGCGGCGCATCCCTTCGAGCTGAGTTGCGTCGGCGGCAAGCCCGGCCTGCCGCCGTACTGGCGCGACGTGGGCACGATCGACGCGTACTGGGACGCCAACATCGACCTCACCGCCACCGACCCGCTGCTCAACCTGTACGACACCGACTGGCCCATCTGGACCTACCAGGCGCAGCTGCCACCGGCCAAGTTCGTGCACAACACGGACGAGCGCCGCGGCATGGCCATTGAGTCGACGGTTTCGGGCGGCTGCATCGTGTCCGGTGCGGTGCACCGCTCGGTGTTGTTCTCGCAGGTGCGGGTGCATTCGTATTCGCAGGTGCACTGGAGCGTGTTGCTGCCCGGCGTGCAGGTGGGGCGCCATGCGCGCATCACGAAAGCGGTGGTTGACCGCGACTGCATCATCCCCGACCACTTGGTGATTGGCGAAGACGCGGTGGCGGACGCGGCGCG
>JANOJJ010000516.1:0-7501 GCA_031408155.1 Rubrivivax sp. | reverse complement strand
CCGCGCGCGATGAGGTGGGCGCGGGAATCCAGGCGTGCGAACCAGTCCGATCGCTCGAACGCCGCCAGGCACTCGGCCTGGGTGTAGCGCGCAGGCGGGTTCGCGGTGCCGACACCGAGTATGAGCAACGCTCAGGCCGCGGCCGCGCCGCACTCAGGAAGCACTGACAGCTCCGCTGGCAACCTCGCTGGCAACGTCGCTGGCAACGTCGCTGCCAACCTCGCTGGCAACGTCAGCACGGCGAGCGGACTGTTCGCGATCGGTTTGACGACACCGGCGAGATCGGCGTGGGTCTGGATTCGTGTCTTCATCAGTGAGTCTCGGATCCGGAAACGGCGATGTCCTGAAACAGTTCCGCGTTGCTTCAGCCAGCAAAGTCGCCTGACCACCGTTGGGCAAGGGACACGCTAGGTGCGACCCACAGCCGATGTCTGTGCGCTCGCGAACGCAGCGACAACGGCTCGATGTCCTGTTGGCCACAGTCCCGGCCTGGCCGACCAAGGGTGCGACGGATCGCGGCTGTCTCCTTGCTTTGGCCGATCATGATAGGTGGCAGGCTGCGCTGCGCTACAGCCTGTCGGACAGGTCGCGGGAGCGGGCGCTGCCACGCGAGCCCTGGGTCGCCAGCTCGCGCGCGCTCAGGCCGTCGGCGTCGCGCGCGCTGCGCGGAGCGCCCGCAGCCAGCAGCGCATCGATCACCGGCTCGGCCCCGGCCAGGGCAGCCAGGTGCAGCGGCGTGCGGCCCTTGGTGTCGGCCTTGAACACCGACGCGCCCAGCCGCACCAGTTCGTTGACCGCGTCGGCGCGCTTGTCGGCGGCTGCCAGGTGCAGCGCCGTGCGGCCGACGCCGTCAGTGGCGTCGACGTCGGCGCCGGCACGCACAAGGGTGTCGATCGACTTCAGGCCGGCCAGGTGGATCGGCAGTTGACCGGCAGCGTTGCCGTCGGTCAGGCGCAGGCCCTTGCTCAGCAGCAGTTGCAGCGCCCGCTCGTCGAGGCCGCCGCGAGCCGCCACGTGCAGCACGGTGTTGCCACCGGTGTCGCGCTGGCGCGGATCCAGTCCGAGGCCGAGAAAGTAGTCGAGCCGCGCATAGGTCGGCGTCCTGGCCGCCTGGTGCAGCAGCGGCACGCCCTGGGGTGCGCCCACGCTGGCCGGCTCGGCGCCGTGGTCGATGATCCAGCGCAGCGCTTCCAGCGAGGCGCTGTGCGCAGCGGCAACCAGCAGCTGGTTCATGCCGACTCGGCCGGCCTGCCGGGCGGCTGCGTCGAGCTCGCCTTCGCGCGGGCTCGCGTTGCCGATCAGGCCTTCCTGCATGAACAGCTCGACCAGCTCGACGCGCTGCGGCGCGGCCACCCGCCGCTGCTGGCTGCTCTTGGAGCACCAGGCGACGAAGAGCACGATCAACAGCAGCGGCAGGAAGCGGACGACTCTGAGCATGGACGGCAGGCAGCGGCTGGAGATGGCTTCGGCGCGGCCGATTCTGCCGTGCAGCGTGAGTCACCGAGACTGCAGCAGCGGGTCGCGCGACCACGGTGTCGTGACTTTGGCCTTGTTCTTCAGCCGCCCGGGCGGCATTGCGCGCCAGCGTGAGGTGGGGCTTGACGACGCGCGCTTCGGCCGGCAGTGCCAGCCGGTGCCGCGCAGCGCGTCAGTTGATTGCCAATGCCGTCATCAAGGCCTCGGTAGCGACGCCGTTCAAACGGATGCTGTAGCCCGGAGCGGCCGCAACGAAGTCCTTGAAGGCGTACCACACGCCGCCGACGCGCTCGGCGAACATTCGCGCAAAGCCGTAGTCGCGTTCGAAGCCCTCGGGCAGCGCCGCGAACTTCAACACCCGCACGCCGCCCAGCGTCTCGATGCTGTACGTGGTGTCGATCAGCCTGGCGTACGCGGTGGTGGTGTTGTTGCTCTTGAGCCGGTAGTTGCGGTAGAAGCGCGCCTTCTGGCCCAGGGTGTCGAAGCTGACGCGGATCTCCATCTGCGTGGTGTACTCGGGCCCCGGCGCGGCGGGCAGGTTGACGCTCCAGACGAAGACCGCAGTCGAGCCGTTGAGCGCAGTGCCGGCCAGGTCCCCCGGGTACTTGGCGATGAACTCGTCGAGCGATGCGGCGAAGGGCCAGGTGTTGAACGGCACGCTGGCGTCGGCCGGAGGCACCCGCACCTGGTCGCCGGCGGCAGTGGCAATCGCGACCGGGGTGGCCTTGCGTTGGGTGCCACGGTATTCGACCGTCGACCCGGGCGGGAACACGGCATTCGCCAGGCCGCTGTGCGCATCGGGGTTGGGGCCCCAGCCGGCGTAGTCGAAGCCGAAGTCCTTGCTCGAATACAGGCGGATGTCGCGCACCACGTCGGCGATGTTGCGGCCGTCGAGCGTGACCACTGCGTTGGACAAGCGCTGGTCGAGGTAGGTCTTGCAGAACAGGCTGTCGAACGGCGCACTCGCCTTGGCGACGAGCACGCCCACGCCGTCGCTCGGGCAGTCGTACCAATCGCTGCCGGTCCAGTACAGGCGGTTGCGTGCAAAGTCAATGTCGTTGCCACCGCTGCGGATGGCGCGCACCTCGTTGGCACTGAAGTAACCGTTGGCGTCGGTCTGGGAGTTGTCGAATTTGAAAGCGCGCAGGGTGTAGTTGTCGGCATCGCTGAAGGTGAAGCTGCGCAGCGTGGCGCCCGGCCCTGCGGCGGCTGGCGCGGCGGGGGTTTGCAGCGCGGGCATCGCCAGCGCGCTGCGCAAGGCGTCGAAGGCCACCGTGTTCGGGCGCTGCTGGAACACCTTGCGCTCGAGATCGCGGTTGCCGCCGAACACCGCGCCGCTGCGCTCGACAAAGAGGCGCTGGCGCGCGAAGGCCAGCGTCAACGCTTGTGGGTAACCGGCACCGAGACGCAGCACTCGCGAATCGGCCAGTACGGTGATGCTGCTGCTGCCGTCGCCCAGCGTCGTGCAGTTGAGCGAGCCGTTGTTCGACTTGAGCACGTCGCAGGCGTAATAGCGCACCGCGTCGCCCGCGGGGTCGAAGCCGATGCGATAGCGCTTGACCGGGCTGAGCGTGGCGTCGGCCGGTGCGGCCGGCCGGTCGTCGAGGAAGACCGTGTTGAGACTGGTGACCACGGCCGCGTCGTCGACCAGGTTGCCTGACATGCGCTTCAGATCGGTGAAGCTAGCGGCATGGCGGAAGGTTCCGCTGCCGCCGGCCGGAACCACGCGCGGCTTGTCGGTGAGGCTGTAGCGCTCGGTGTCGCCTAGGTCGGTGGTCTGCTCGCGCCGCGTGAAGATCGAGCCTGCGGGGAAGGTGGCGCTGCCCAGCGCTGCGGGGTCAGGGCCCCAGCGCACCGGCAGCCCGGTCTCGTCGGTGTCGGCGCCGACGCTGTCGCGCAGCGGCCAGGCACGCACCGCGGCCACGATGTCTGCCATCCTGGACCCGCTTACGTCCACCTCGGCCAGGCGCGTGCGGCTGAGCTGCCCGGCGCAGTAGAGCGACTCTTGCGGTTGCATGCCCGATGCCGGCCTGGTGTACACCGTGTTCCAGGCGTTGTCGCATACCTGCCATTGGCCGCTGGCGCGGTTGAGGTAGGCGGTGTTGCGGTTGAAGGGCTGTGCCTTGCCCGCCAGCTGGTTCAGCCGCACCTCGCTCGCCCAGTAACGGCCGTCGGCGTCGGGCGTGCTGTTGCCGACAAAAGCGAACAGGTTGTAGTTGCCGGCGTCGGCCCAGGTAAAACGGCGTGGGCTGACGAAGGGGCCCGGCGCGGCGACGGGTTGCGGGCCGGCGACGGCGAGCGCGGCTTGGGCCTGAGCTTCGACGCTGCCTGCGTTGAGGTGGCGCACCTCGAGCACCAGAGTCGACACTTCGGCCGCCAGTGCCGCCGGCGTCGTCGCCTTGGACCCTTGGACCAAGGCGCCGACCATCGCCAGATGCCCGCTCGAAGCCGAAGCGACCAGCGCCCGCGTTGCGTCGGCAGGCACCGAGGCTGCGGCAGCGAGCCTGGTCGATTCGACCGCCACCGCATTGACCGTGCGCGCGAGCCTGGCCGCTTGCGCGTCGGCGCCGGCCACATAGTCGGCCAGCGGCGACTGCGCCAGGCCGAGGCGAGATTTCACCTCGGACTCGGCGTCGGCCATGCTGCTGCCCGTCGCCGCTGCGAGGTCCATCACCGCGGTGGTGAGTGGGCTGACGAAGACATCGTGCGGACCGGACTTGCCGCTGGCAGGAGCAGACAACGTGAACGCGGTCCCGACCGCAGCGCCGGTGTCGCGGTCGACTGCGGTCAACGGCACCTGGACGACAAGTGCATGACGCCCAGCCTGAGCGGCATCGACGCTCAAGCTGAAGCGGCCGTCGGCCGCTGTGGTGGCATTCGGCTCGCCGGCGTCGCAAGCGGCGTTGTCGTCGAGGTCATAGCAGGCGGTGGCGCCCTGCAACAGGCCAACCGCGGCGGAACCGGTGATGGTCACCGGGGCGGCAGGGCCTTGGTCGTCGGGGCCGGACCTGCTGCCACAGGCGACGAGGGCAGCTGCAGCAGCAACCGCCGTCAAGGTGGGAATCATGGTTTGCAACGCAGTGCGATTCATAGAGCCTCCTGAGGCCTTGGTTGAAGACGAGCGAACGCCGGGAACTTGCCGCGAATCGGCCACCCCTCAGACGACCTACTGCCGCGGGACCGTCAGCGGGTCAGGGGGCGAGAACACAGAGCGCATCGGTGGCAAGCGGGACAATTTGCCGACAACTTCCTTGATGCTGTGCGACAAAGTCTTGGACCGGACGGCAGCGACTTGTGTCAGTACGGTCGA
The DNA here is from genome assembly GCA_031408155.1 of Rubrivivax sp. Taxonomy (GTDB): domain Bacteria; phylum Pseudomonadota; class Gammaproteobacteria; order Burkholderiales; family Burkholderiaceae_C; genus Rubrivivax. The sequence continues at coordinate 2,715 of JANOJJ010000516.1, read as the reverse complement.
CTGCGCAACGCCGTGGCACTGGGCGATCTCGGCGGGCGTCATGCCGGCCGCGAGTTTTTCCAGGACTCGGGACTCGGCATAGGTCAGGTCATGTTCAGAAGCGAACATCTGCAGCTCGAGGGCGCCGCAGATCGCTGCGCGGCCGAAGGTGAGGAATGCGAGTCGGCCGCTGTCGACCTCGACCGGGAGCAGCGCGGCAAAGCAACCACCGCCTCTGCCGGAGAGATCGAACAGTTGCCAGCGCGCCGACGTACAAACCATGCGCACTGCCGCTAGCCAGGATGAATGAAGGTCCAGGTCCGGGGCACACGGGCGGCCGTCGTGGACGGTCCAACCCGCGCGTTCGAGCAGTTCGCGTGATGCGGCGTTTGCGTACCGAAGCCGACCGTCGGAGTCGAGCAGAGCGACCCCTTGCGCGAGCAACTCCAGACCTGCGAGCAACGGCGCCAGCACAGACTCGCTGGCGATCGGAGATGCTGCAGCGCGAGTCAGGTTCTGCAGCCGGTGATCAAGCGCTCGAGCCGCCAGGGCATTGACTTCGATCCGGCTGGATGGACAGAGTTGGTTCATCGAGTGCTCCCTTGAAATCGAGTCCGTGCTGAAGGTCAACGCGGCCCATGCTAGGCAGGCTCAGCCACGGAAACATCTAACCTTGGTGGTACGCAGAGCGCGCGATTGGCCTATAACCAACGGCGGATTGCCGTGCCTGCAGTGCGTGCTATCGTGATTCGTCAACGTCCCTTTCAAAGCCATCCACAAGGCAGACCGTGCGTGCGCTGATCGTCGACGACCACAGCTTGTTCAGCGATGGCTTGCGCTTGCTCTTGCTGGGGTCGAGCGCCTGCGACGAGGTCGTGTGCAGCGCCTCGGGCCCTGCCGCATTGCTGCTACTGGCTCGACAAGCCTTCGACCTGGTTCTGCTGGATTGGAATCTGGGCTCAGGCCTGTCCGGCGAGCCCTTGATCGCCGAGATCAAGGCGGCTTCGCCTGGAGCGAGAGTGGTGATCGTGTCGGGCGAGTGCGCGCCCGAGTTGATTCGCAGGGCGATCGACAGCGGGGCGGTGGGATTCGTCCCGAAAGATTCGTCACCGGCTTTGCTGATCGATGCATTGACGATCACGGCGCATGGCGGAATCTACTTGCCGAGATCGGTATTGGCCGGAGGTGCGGGGCCGACCGCGTCGTTCGGCGCGTCGAAGCCGGCAGACCTGCGGTCGGTCAGCGCGGTGTTCCCTCATTTGACGCCGCGCCACATCGATGTCTTGGGCTACGTGGTCAAGGGCATGTCGAACAAGGAAATCGCGCGTCACCTGAGCATCACGGACGGGACCGTCAAGCAGCACTTGAACGTGATCTTCCGCGAGCTCGACGTTCAAAACCGAACCGAGGCCGTCTACCTGTTGGCCAAGAACGGTATTCGCTTCGACTGAGTGCGTGACTCTCGCTGGGCGGCGCCAACGCAGGTACGCCGCTTCATGGCACGTGCAGCGTGTGGAACGAACCGTCGCGAAGTCCGGTGTTCTTGACGAACCAGATTTTCAGGGTATGGCCGGCACCGGTCGGCTCGACCTCGATGCGCGCATAACCGTCGCCCGCAGGTGCAAGCGTCGTCGACACGTCGATCGAGACCTGCTCGCAAGTCGTGACTGAATCGTTCTGCCAAACGAGATCCGACGGTCTGCCGTTGGCAAATGGAAACGGCGCATACAGCGCCGAGCTGTGAATCGACACGACGTGCACCGGTGCTAGCCCAGTGGAGTGCGGTCGCAAGTCGATCGTCGAGTACAGCGAATGGTGTTCGTCGCCCGACAGAAACACGGTCTTCCTGATCTGCTTCAGCGCCATCCATTGCAGCAGGCCGCACAGCGTTGCGGGGTATCCGTCCCACGAGTCGCTGCGGAAACTACCCCATCGGTCGTCTGCAGTCGTCGTGCGCCGGGGCAAAAGCAACGAGGGTGTGACGACGAATTTCAGTTTGTCTGGCCGATCTGCGAGCCAAGTCTTCAAGTCTTCGATCTGCGCCGCGTTCAGGATCTCCCAGCCGCCGCGGTTGGCCGTGCAACGCGCTGACCGACCCGTGCGTGTGTCGGCAAAGTAGAAGTGATAGCCGGCGAAGCGGATGTGGTAGCTGCCGCGCTTCGTCGGCGGCGGGTCGGGCCTGCAAGGATCCGCTGTCGGTTCGTGCGTGCGGCGACGTGGCAGGCGCTTGTTGCGCATCAACTGGTACTTGCTCCACGCCGCAAAACCCAGGCGCAAGCGACGCTCTGACGCCTCGTCGTCCACTGGTCTGCGCCTGGCCGCTGCGGCCGGCGCTGGTTCCGAGTTGTCCTCGATCTCGTGATCATCGAGCAGGGTGAATGCCGGCACATGGCGCATCACCTCGCGCAGCGGCTTGGCCCGCAATGCCCTCTCGTTGGGTTGGTCGTAACGTTCGTCGCTGCGCGTCGGGTCGGCCACGCCGGCCGTCGCATCGGCATAGACCTGGTCACCAACAAAGAGCGCCAGGTCGAACGATCCTGCCTCGACGCGCCGGCTTTCGGCCATGGTGCGCAGGCTTGCTTCCGCCATTCGACGGTCGAACAGCCCGGCCGGATACTGGCAGCTCGCCAGCGTGAATCTCAGACGGGGTTCAGGGGCCTCGGCAAGGAACGAGTGCTCAGCCTTTTCGAGGTCCGCGAGCCGGACAAACGCCGCTTCGAGTTTCGCTGCCGGAAC
>JANOJJ010000486.1:0-12432 GCA_031408155.1 Rubrivivax sp. | reverse complement strand
AGCGCAGGAATTCGCCTTTCAGCGCCCGCCCGTCGACTTCCAGCTCCATCGACTGCCCGAGGTCGCCCTTGGCCACCGCGCCGATCGTGCGCGCGATTTCGGTCGTCGGTCGCACCAGGTCGTCGATCAGGGTGTTCAGCGAATCGACCGTCGAGGCCCAGCCGCCGACCGCGCCCGGCAGGGACATGCGCTGCTTGAGCCGACCTTCCTTGCCGACGCTGGTGCTCAGGCGGGCGACTTCGCGCGAGATGCGGTCGTCATGCGCCAGCGCTGCGTTGAAGGCCTCGGCGATCCTCGCTTCGGTACCTTCCCACTCCAACGGCAGGCGGACCGAGAAATCGCCGTCACGGAAGGCGGCGACGGCCGCCAGCATCTGGCGCAATCGCACTTCGCAAGCGGCGCGCTCGGAGCGCAGCGCGAAGAGCTCGTCCTCGTGCGTCGGGAGCGGTGCGTGGTGCAGCGGCGGCGCGAGCGTAGTGGCTTGAGGCATGGTAAAAGAGTCCTCCGTCAAAACGATGCGTTGACCAGCGGCGACACGCTGACCCCGGCTGCGACCTGCACGCGCCAGCCCCGGGGCGAAGGGCCGCGGCGGCGGGCGGCGCCCGGGCGCGAGACTAGCCGACATCACGCACACCGAACATTCCCTGTTGCACTTTTATCGCTCAGCGCATGTCGCCGGCCGAGGCCCGCGGTGGAGTGTGGGCGGCGGCTCACTCGGGCGGCCCCGTTTCCAGGGGCGCCGGGCAGCCCAGTCCGGCCAGGCGGGCCACGGCCCGCAGCAGCTCTGCCGGCGGCATGGGCTTGACCAGGTGCATCTGAAAACCTGCCGCCAAGCTGCGCTGGCGGTCGGTCGGGCGCGTGTAGGCCGTGAAGGCTGCGGCCGGCGTTGCGCCACCGTCAGCAGCGGGCAGTGCGCGCACGGCACGCAGCAGGTCGTAGCCGTCTGCCCAGGCCATGCCGATGTCGCTCAGCAGCACCGTGGGGCGCATCTGGCGTAGCAGCGACAAGCCGTCGGCGGCGCTGGCGGCCAGCAGCACCTGGGCGCCGGCGTCCTGCAGCACGCGGGCCGTGACGTCGCGCGCGTCGTCTACGTCGTCGACCACCAGCACCGTCACGCCGTCCAGACGCTGCAGCGGGTCGACGCTGTCAGGGCTGGCGCCACACGCACCTTCCGGGGGCGCCCTGGCGGCAGGGGCCGCAGCGGGCAGCACCACCGTGAAGGTGGAACCGAAATCGGGCCCGAGGCTGTCGGCGCTGACCGAGCCGCCGTGCAGTTCAACGAGGTGGCGCACGATCGACAGGCCCAGGCCCAGCCCGCCGTGGCGGCGCGTGATGGTCGCGTCCTGCTGCTGGAAGCGTTCGAACACGCGCGGCAGGAAGGCCGGCTCGATGCCGTGGCCGGTATCGGCCACCGCGATCTGCACGCTGGCGCCCGATGACGACAGCGACACCGTCACGCTGACCTGCCCGCCGTTGGGCGTGAACTTGATGGCGTTGTTCAGCAGGTTGCCCACCGCCTGCTGCAGGCGCGCGCTGTCGCCCATCACCGTGGCGACCTCCGGGCCGAGCACGCTGCGCAAGACGACGCCCTTGGCGCTGGCCGCCGGCAGTGCCGCGTCAACGGCGGCAGCGATGACGCCGCCGATTTCGATGCACTGCAGGTCCAGCCGCACCTGGCCGGCTTCGATGCGGTTCATGTCCAACAGGTCTTCGATCAGCTGCACCTGGGTGCGTGCGTTGCGCGAGATCGCGGCCAGGCCGTGCCTGACGGTCTCGGGTTCGGCGACGCCGCGCTCGAGCACCTGGGCCCAGCCCAGGATGGCCGACAGCGGCGTGCGCAGTTCGTGCGAGATGGTGGCAAGGAACTCGTCCTTGGCGTGGCTGACACGCTCGGCCTCGGCGCGCGCAGCCTGCGCGCTCTGCAACACGTCTTCGCGCTCGCGCTCGAGCCGTTTGCGGGTGCTGATGTCGCGCGTGAGCTTCAGGTAGCCCCAGCGTTCGCCGCGCGGTCCGCGCAGCGGCGTCAGCACCACGGCGGCGTCGAACGTGCTGCCGTCCTTGCGCAGGCGCTGGCCTTCGCCGGTGTACTCGCCGGTCTGGTCGGCGGCGGCCATCTCCTGCGCCGGTCGGCCGGCGGCGCGGTCCTTGGCGGTGAAGAGTGCCTCGAACGGCATGCCGATGGCTTCCTCGGCGGTGTAGCCCTTCATCAGCGCCGCGGCCTGGTGCCAGGACTGGATGCGTCCGGCCGGACTGAGCGTGAAGATGGCGTAGTCGCGCACGCCGTCCAGCAGTGCGCGGCGTTCGGCGTTGCGGTGCTCGAGCACCGTATTGACGCGACAGAGGTCGCGCCCGGACTGGTCCAGTCCCAGCCTGACGCTGAGGTCGCCGAACACCGCCACCACGCCGGCCACGCGCCCATGCACCCGCACGGGCGCTGCCGCACAGCGCATCAAGACATGGCGCCCGTTGCCGGGCTGGGTGGCCCACAGCTCGGTCTGCACGCCGTCGCCCTGCAGCGCCTGAGTGAACGGAGATTCGTCGGCTGACAGCAGCGGCCCCTCCTGCCCCCGACGCAGGCGAAAACGGCGTACAAAATCTTCGGCAGTGCCTTGTAAATCTTGCCGCGAAGCCGCGCCCAGCATGCGCAGCGCCGCGGCATTGCAGCGCTGGAACCCTCGCTCGTCACCCATGCAAACACCCTCTCCGATGGCGTCGATGGCCGCACTCAGCGCGGCCTCGCTGCTCTGCGCCGTAGCCATCGATGGGGGCGTTTGGGCGGCACTGCAGTCCGCGGCGTGGTTCTCCATACACGGCTGTAGGCAATTGACGTTCCACCTTGCCCGCTTGAGCCAGGCAAAGCGATGCCCGCAAACATAGCCGGCGGTCTCGTCGAGCAGTGGTCGGCGGTATCTGCGCTCCGCTGGACATCGCGTTCAGCGTGCCGCACACGTGCGGCGAGTGCCCAACCCGGGTCCGCTTGGCCGTATCAAGCCGCGACGGCAGCGGCACGCTGGCAGTGGTCTGGGCGCAGAACGACGACGGCAGCTGGCCGCCGGCGCCGGCCTGCATGACCGGTGGCATGAGCTATGTGGTGTCTGTGACGCAACCGGCGTTGACGCTGACCCGCTTGGCATTCGCTTGGTCTGTTGACGGGCGGGATGACTTTCCGGGGTCCCATGCGCCGGCGCTGCCGGTCGAGCTGGCCGATGGCCAAAGCCGACATGTTGTCCTGGTCCTTAGTCGTGCCGGCTGCCCGGTGGTCCCACCGGCCGAGGTCACGCTGCGCGGTTGCGTGCGCTGCACGGAGAGCGCTCGACTGGCCCTCATCAGGATTGACAACGGCGTGGAGACCACGCCTGCTCAGCGACGGCTATGCGGCCTACAGCCGCTACGCCCAGGCAATGGGTGTGACGCACGCACAGTGCTGGGCGCACACGCGGCGCGGCTTCTTCGAGGCGCTGAACGCCGAGCAGCAAGCGGCCGACCAGGCGCCAGACACGCCGGCATCGTACAAAGCCTGATCACGACCTGCAGGTTGCACGGCATCGGTCCGTACACGTACTTCGTCGACATGCTGCAGCGCGTGGGACAGCATCCGGCCGCGCGCGTGGCCGAGCTCACGCCGAGGTTGTGGAAGCAGCACTTCGCCGAGCAGCCACTGCGCTCGGACTTGCACGGCGCGGCTGTGTAGGCAACGACGCCGGCTGGTTACCGGTTACGACGCGCGTGAACGATTGGCCACCGCCTCCGCAGAACTTGGCACCATCGCCACCCAATTCGACACCCTCGCGACCCAGTTGAATGTCACGGCCGGCGCGCTGCGCGAAGTGCGCAGGGTCCTCTCTGGCAACTGAAGCGCGCTCGACCGCAAGACGGCTTGCTACGAAGTCGGCGTCGACGCTCTGCGCTTGCGGAAGTCGATGTGGGACAGTGGCCGTGCCACCGACACCCTGGCGCTTCACGCGCCGTTCTACGCGCAGACGCTGGACTTCACTTGCGGCCCGTGCGCGCTCTTGATGGCGATGGCTGCGCTGGACGCCGGCACGGTGCTGGACCGCACTGCCGAGAACTGGTCGAGCACCTGCAGCAGGGCAGCATGCCGCTGCTGCTGATCAGCCTGTGGCGACTGCACGGCGTACCTGGTCTCGGCCAGCTTGCGAATGAACGCATCAATGTGCTGGCCCAGCGGGCCCTCATGCATGCGCTGCCGCGCCCTTGGGCGCACGAACAACTCTTCCATGAAACTTTCCTTCCGCGGCAACACACCTCGGCGAGGAGAAACGCATGCCGAGCAGCATCGATCGCGCGCGGTGCGGACGCGTCGCTCCGACGCTCGATTCGGCATGATCCGGCTCGCGGCATAGTGTCCTACGCCGTGACGAGACTTTCGGCGCTGGAGTCAGCGCCGCCGTCGGCCGACGATCGGGGCCATTGGATTGACCTGCTAAGCATGAGAACAGACCTTCCTAAAGCGCCTGCGCGGCCCGCCTGGTCGTTGCCGGGCACCGATCCCTGGCGCGCTGCCACCGAGCTCGTCGCCCTCGAGACCCTTGCCCCGCGAGCGCAGGAACCGCCGTTGCCGCCGCGCGCCGGGGAGCGGGACATCGAGGTCGAAGGCAGCCACCTGGGCATGGGCTGGAACCCCAAGGTGCTGCGCCTGGTGGGCGAACGGCTGGCCCGGACGCCGCTGGCCAGCCTGCCGGCCAGGGTGCTGCGATCGGGCACCGGCAGCCACGACCACGCAGTCAAGCACCCATGCTGAACGCCATCTGGGGCCTGGTGCGCGATGCGGTGAACTCGTGGGTCGACGACTACGCCGCCAGCATGGGCGCGGCGCTGGCCTTCTACACCCTGTTCTCGCTGGCGCCGCTGCTGCTGATCGTAATCTCGGTGGCCGGTCTGGTGTTCGGCGAGCAGGCCGCGCGCGGCGAGATCATGGAGCAGCTCACCGGCCTGGTGGGCCAGGACAGCGCCAGGATCATCGAGACCCTGCTGCAGAGCCTGAACCGGCCTGGCGCCGGCGTGCTGGGCACGCTGGTGGGCCTGGGTGCGCTGTTGATCGGCGCCACCACGGTGTTCGCCGAATTGCAGGACGCCATGGACCGCATCTGGCGCGCGCCTTCACGTGCCCCGGGCGGGCTGTGGGTCCTGCTGCGCGCCCGCCTGCTGTCACTGGGCCTGGTGCTGGGCCTCGGCTTCCTGCTCATCGTCAGCCTCATCGCCAGCGCCGGGCTGGCCGCGCTGGGCAAGTGGTGGGACCCCTGGTTTGGCGAGGTCGAGTTCCTTGCCAATGCACTCAATTTCAGCGTCAGCTTCGCGCTCATCATGGTGATGTTCGCGATGATCTACAAATGGATCCCGCGCGTGAAGGTGGCCTGGCGCGACGTCTGGACCGGCGCGGCGCTGACGGCGCTGCTGTTCACCGTGGGCAAATGGCTCATCGGCCTGTACATCGGGCGCAGCGGCGTGGCCTCGCCCTTCGGCGCGGCGGCCTCGCTGGTGGTGCTGCTGCTCTGGGTCTACTACTCGGCGCAGATCTTCCTGCTGGGCGTGGAGTTCACCTGGGTCTACGCCCACCGCTACGGTTCATTGAAGGAGCATCCGACGCCGGTGCTGCCACCGGCGCTGCCGCAACGCGTGCCGACGCAGGCGCGGTGACTTCGGCGCCGGCCGGGCGCCGGCGGGGCACCGGTGCCGTGGCCATGGCAGGTGCAGCGTGACGTTGTCGAAGCGCAGGCTGCGGTAGGGCAGGCGGCCATGGCGGTGGTCGAAGAAGGCGTCGATGGAGCGCTGCGGTACGCCGCGCCCTGCGGGCGGCTGTCGTAGCAGGCCGGTGACCGCGCCGGGCCTGCCGAGCTGTCGCGGGCACATCCCTTGCCGTACCAGCGGTCAGGAGAAACGTCCCATGCTCAGTTGCCCTTCCGCTCTGCCCCCGTCACGCCCTGGCTTCGCGCTTCCGGCCTGCTGGATGGCGGTGAACGTGCCGCCGCCCGCGCCCGACGTGCCGCTGCCGCCGCCGCCGCCGCCCCCGGCGTCGCCGCCGGGAATCAGCGACCCGCTGCCGCCGCACATCATCGACCCCACGCCGCCCGTGATCATCGATCCGCCGCTGCCCGGCCAGGCGCCGGTGAGTGACCCCTGGACTCCCGGCGCCACGCTGCGCATGCGGTTGCATTGATGCAGCTGCACGGACATCCAGCGGCCAGTGGCACCGGCGCCGGGCCCATCGCCTCGACCACCCTTGGAGAACCCTCATGAGCTTCAGTTTGAACCCCGTACCGGCAACCAGCCCCGCGACCCGCGTACGCCCCGGACGTTTGCCGCTGGAAGCGCTGTTCGAGCGCAACCTGCTGCAGCACCGGCGGCTATTCGCCCAACTTGGAGCGCTGCGCCCGGTGCTGTGCGAAGCCGCCGAGCTGATGTCCGACGCGCTGCACCGTGGCGGCCGGCTGCTGTTCTGCGGCAATGGCGGATCGGCCTCGGACTGCCAGCACCTGGCCGCTGAATTCAACGGCCGCCTGCAGCACAAGGGCATTGCGCTGGCCGCTCTGGCCCTGAACGCCAACGGCGTGACGCTCTCCGCCATCGCCAACGACCGCGGCTTCGAGCATGTCTTCGCGCGCCAGATCGAGGCCCACGGCCGGCCGGGCGACTGCCTGGTAACGCTGTCCACCTCGGGCGAGTCGGCCAACGTGCTGCGCGCGCTGGAAGCCGCGCAGGAGCGGGGCCTGACCAGCGTGGCGCTGCTCGGCCGTGACGGCGGCCGCGCGCTCGCGCTTGCCGACCTGGCCGTCGTCGTGCCGCACCGCGACCGAGCCCGCATCCAGGAGGCGCACATCTTCATTGGCCACACCTGGTGCGGCCAGATCGAGAGCGCGCTCGGGCTGGTGCCATGACCGCGTTCGCCAGCGGGCGCCGCGCGGCGCCGCGCGCATGACCGGCGCGACGGCGGAGCCTGCCACCGACGCCCGCGCACACGCTGCGCAGACGAACACCGCCGCCGCGCCGCGATGGCCGGGCGGTGCGGTGTGCGTGAAAGCATCGGCTGGCGGCTGGCCCAAGACCGTGGCGGCTGCATCGACCTGGCGCGCGCGCTGCGCATCCAGGCCAGCGCGAAGCGCGACGGCATGCAGGTGCTGTGGACGCTGGTGCACCACGGCCTGCCGGACGACCTGAGCCGGCACGACGACGCGATGATCCCGCGCCTGGCGCGGGCCTCGCTGGCGGCGCTGCAGGCCATGCAGCAGGTGCTGCCACACGCGCGCTTCCTGCCCATCGACGCGATGGTGCATGTGGTGGCCCCGCTGGCGCGCCCCGAACTGGCGTCGCGGGCCGCGCAGGTGGCCGTGCTGCAGGCCAGGCAGCAGGTTTTGCCGCAAGCGTTGCCGCAGCCCGTGCCAGCGCGGGCCGGCGCGCACGCGCCCCGCGCCGCAGCTGGCCGCGCGCTGACCTGCGGTCGATCCCGGGCCGGACCTGCGAGAGTGATACAACAGCGTGGCGGCACCGCGATCCGGTACACGGCGCCGATTCCGACGAGGACGGCCCCGCAGGGGCTGCCGCAAGCCGCGGCAGGCTCCCGCTGGCCGGTCACTCCGGGAGGAGTCTTTCAATGCCCCACGCTCTGGTGGTTGACGACGACATCGATTCGGCTGCTTCGCTGCGTGCTTTGATCGCCGGCGAACAGTTCACCGTGGCCGTGGCGCACAGCCTGCGCGAGGCCCGGCGGCAGATCTCGCTGCAGCAACCCGACATCCTGCTGCTCGATCTGCGCTTGCCGGACGGCAACGGGATGGACCTGCTGGCCGACCCGCAGCTGGTGGCCAACTCTGAAGTGGTGCTGTGCACGGGCCACGCCAGCATGGACACATCGATTCAGGCGCTACGCCTGGGCGCGGCCGACTACCTGGTCAAGCCTGTCAATCTCATGCAACTGCAGGGTGTGCTCTCGCGCATCATGAAACCGGCGGCGCTGCAGGCCGAAGTCGAGGACCTCACGGCCAACCTGGCGCACAGCGGCCACTTCGGCCACCTGTGGGGCAAGAGCGCGGCGATGCAGCGCGTCTACGAGCAGATCTCGCGCGTGGCGGGCACCAGCGTCACGGTGTTCATCACCGGTGAGTCGGGCACCGGCAAGGAAGTCGTCGCGCAGACCGTGCACGACCTCAGCCGCCGCCGCAAGCGTCCCTTCCTCGCCGTCAACTGCGGCGCCATCTCGCCCAACCTGATCGAGAGCGAGATCTTCGGCCACGAGAAGGGCAGCTTCACCGGCGCCGAGCGCCAGCACCAGGGCTTCTTCGAGCGCGCCAGCGGCGGCACGCTGTTCCTGGACGAGATCACCGAGATGCCGCTTGAGCTGCAGGTCAAGCTGCTGCGCGTGCTGGAGACCAGCCGCTTCATGCGCGTCGGCAGCACGGTCAGCCTGGAAGCTGACGTGCGCATCATCGCCGCCACCAACCGGCTGCCCCACAAGGCGGTGGCCGCGGGCAAGCTGCGCGAAGACCTGCTGTACCGGCTGAACGTGTTCCCGATCGAGCTGCCGCCGCTGCGCGATCGGCTGTCCGACGTGGGCCTGCTGGCAGGGCACTTCCTGATCGGCATCAGCGAACAGGAAGGGCAGGTGCGGCGCTTCACGCCCGCGGCGCTGGCGCAGCTGGCTACCTACACCTGGCCGGGCAATGTGCGCGAGCTGCGCAACGCCGTGCAGCGCGCCTATGTGATGGCGCCGGGCGAGCTGATCGACGAGCGCTGGCTGCCGCAGGCCGACCCCGCGCCGGCCGCCGCGGGGGCGCTGCCAGGCGCCGCTGCCGCCCCGGCCTCGGCGCCGGCACTGCGGACCGGGCCGGTGCCCAGCGCGCTGGACAGCATCACGCTGCCGCTGGGCATTTCGATGGCGCAGGCCGAACGCGCGCTCATGCTGGCCACGCTTCGCCACTGCAACCACCACAAGGAACGCACTGCGGCCGTGCTGGGCATCAGCTTGAAGACGTTGTACAACCGGCTGAAGGAGTACGCCGCTGAGGAAGGCACGACCACGGTGCCCGGCGCGCTGGAGCCGCCACGCGGCGATTGAGGAAAGCGCCGCCGGGAAAGACACGGGTCAAGACGGAAAGACACGGGGTCAGGTCTCCCATTTCCCGCAATCAATCGAACGACAAGCGAAACCGACAACCCCGTACGATGCGACAGCGCCGCTATCGTCACGCCGCGCTGCCAATACGCAGCGAACAGCCTATCGTCGAATAGGGGAAATGGGAGACCTGACCCCGTGGACTCCGTGGACTCCGTGTACGAGAGGGTCTACAGGCAAGCGCTGACGATGTCGTAGACTGCCCAACCAATCATCTCAGGCGCTCGCTTTCGTGCGCAACCAGCTAGGACTACTCGTTTGGGACGTTCTGCATCCCTTCAATACTCACGCGCCGTCGCGGCAGTCTGCGTGGTTGTGTACCACGCTGCAGTGTACTTGGAGAGAGTGCGCGGCCACGGCGAGCTTCATGCCTTCGCCGGTGGGCGTTTGGGCGTCTACGGTGTGGTCACATTCTTCGTGATATCGGGGTACCTGATGGCCGATCTCGTGACGCGGTATGCGAGCGTCACTTTCTTGGTGCACCGGTTGATACGGATCTATCCGATCTACTGGCTCTGCGTCGTGCTGGCTGCTGTGTACTACGTTGCACTTTGGCATTTGTCGTTGCCCGATGCTGGCCATGTACCTGTCATACACCACATGCTCGCGCGCGAAGGCATCTTGCCTGACACCCTTCGGCTCCTGCTCGTACCATTCAGGTTTCCTGATTTCCCGCTTGGCGTTGAATGGACTCTCCTTTACGAGACGTCGTTTTACATGCTGATCTTCGCAGTAAGTCTGGCTCGAATGCAGCGCTGGTTGTTGCCGCTTTCAGTCTCATGGTTGGGCGTGATTGTTTGTGCGACGCTGCTCAATCCAGCCTCCCAAGCGGGATACACGCAGCCGACGATCAGCAGCTTGCTGCTCTTCCAGATCAATGCCGGCTTCATCTTTGGCATTGTCGCCAACGCTTGTATGACCAAGCGCGTCCGGTTGCCTTCAGGCTACCTGGGCGTAGCGATGTTGCTATGTAGTGAACTGGTCAGCGGACGTTGGCAAATGCTCAGCATCAGCCTCAGTCTGGGGTTGATCGTTCTAGGTCTGCTGCAGTGGGAAAGCGCACTGAAGGGCACCTTTCATCCTTGGCGTTCGGGCGTACTCCTGGGCAATTGGAGTTATGCGCTGTACTTGATCCATGTGCCCGTGATCCTGGGTGTGATGAAGCTGGCTGGCAGTGATCTCAGCCCTTATGCACTGTTTTCCGCAGCCATTGGCACATCGCTCGTGGCGGCAGCGTTGGTCGGCTCATTCGACGTTTGGCTTTACGCGATGCTCAAGCGTTGGGCAGATCGGATGAACGAGAATCACCAGCGTGGTCTGGCGTTGACCTATGTCGCGCTCTTCGTACTGGCGGCAGTTTGGGGCGCACTCCGCGCGACGGGCTGATCATTCGGTGGTGCTGTGCAGTCTTACTGTGTCACAAGAGTGATTTACGCTGAAGGCGATATCAGCACGGACATCGCGGCAGGTTACGGGCGAGCAGCGCGGCGATACGCAGCGAGCAACCCATCGTCGAAGAGAGGAAGTGGGAGGCCTGACGCCGTGGACCGCCCACAGACCGGGAAACGGGGTCAAACCGGGAAACGGGGTCAGGTCTCAATACTGTTAGTTTAGATGCCATTATGGCAGAATCGACTTCGTCGCAACGATGGGGCGCGCCATGGCACGAACGAAGGCAATGCTGGGAACGGGTGCACGGTTGGCGGACTACCTGAGCGCCAGTCTGCTGGCGCGTGTCGTTCCGGCCGAGGTCGTCAACGAGGTGCTCGATGCCCACGGTCGCAACTCGCAGAGACTGCGCCGCTTTCCGGCTGTCGCAGGGGTGTACTACTGCATCGCGCTGAGCCTGTATCCGGAGGCCGCGTACGAGGAAGTGTTCGCCGCCGTGGCGCAAGGGCTGGCCTGGGCGGCCGGTGCGACCGAGCCCACGCGCGTGTCCAAGGTGTCGATCAGCCTGGCGCGCTCCAAGATCGGCGCGGCACCGCTGCAGGACCTCGTGCGGCGCTGTTGTGTGCCCATGGCCGATGAGAGATTTCATCCCGAGGCCTTTTATCGCGGAATGCGTTTGGTGGCGATGGACGGCAGCAACTTCGAGTTGCCCGACGAGGCCGACAACGAGGCCTATTTCGGCCGCCCGGGCAGCCGCACGGGCGTGGCCAGCTACCCGCAGGCTCAGTGCGCCGTGCTGGTGGAGTGCATCACCCATGCGATCTTGGCGGCCAACCTGGGGCCCTACCGTGCCAGCGAATGGTCGGTGCGCGAGCCGCTGCTGGCCCATCTGCGACCGGGCATGCTGTGCATGGCAGACCGGGGCTTCAACGGCTATGAGCATTGGCGCCAGGCTCAGGCCACCGGCGCGCGGCTGCTGTGGCGCTACGCGTCCAATCGGGTACTGCCCCGACACCGGGACCTGCCCGATGGCTCCTACTTGAGCGCCATCATGCCCACCGGCGTGCCCAAGGCGCACGCGCCGGAGCAAGCCATCGTCGTGCGCGTCATCGAGTACGCCCTGCCGGGCTTGGCCGACGCGCAGCCGCACTACCGCCTGTTGACGACGCTGCTGGACCCGGCGCAGGCGCCGGCGCTCGAGCTGGCGGCGCTGTACCACCAGCGCTGGCAGGTCGATGCGGTCTTTGACGAGTTGAAGACTCACTTGCTGCGAAGCCGCCGGGTGCTGCGCAGCAAGACGGCCGAGCTGGTGCGTCAGGAGTTCTATGGCTGGGTACTGGCGCACTACGCCGTGCGCTGGTTGCTGCACCAGGGGGCGACTCGTCACCGAATGCCGCACGACGGGCTGTCCTTTGCCAGCCACGTTCAATTGCTGCCGCGAGAACAAGCTCGCTCCGGGGCTTATCCCCCCAGCGAAGCCGAGGCTGCGTCAGCGCCGCTTCAAGCTGGTGCTCGAAGAAAGCGGCCGCTTGAGAGCCACCCAGACACACGACCGTCGTAGTCCACGCAGGGTCAAGCGTCGAAACTCACCCTACGCATCGCACGATCCAGCGGCCCCGACACGGGTACCGATCGACTGCACGCCGCAGCCGCTGCCAGCAATGCCCGCGCCGGCGGCAAAGCCGAACGCCGAGGTCGAGGCCAAACAACCTTGGTCGTAAAGGATTCCGAAAGGAGTATTGGTCACCTACCCTAACAGTATTTAGACCTGACCCGTGGACCCCTCGACCCCGTGGACCCCCCACGTGGACCCCGAGCAGAGGAAATGGGAGACCTGACCCCGTGACCCCGTGGACCACGGGTAGGTGCCCGAGCCAGGCTCGGGCCTGCTGCTCGGCGCAGCAGCGGCCGCGCTG
>JANOJJ010000468.1:0-2143 GCA_031408155.1 Rubrivivax sp. | reverse complement strand
CATGCTGCAAATCGGGCTGCAGGTGGATGGTGCTGCCGGGGGCGAAGTCGTGCCGTTCACGGAACACGACCGAGAAATCGGCCCCGTGATGCCGGCAGGCGACGAAGGTATCGGCGCCGGTCGGCTCGACCACCACCACGTTGGACGGGATGCCGCTGTCGGCCAGCACCAGGTGCTCGGGCCGCATGCCCATCACCACCGCCTGCCCGGCGGCACCGCCGGCACCGCCGGGCATGCCCAGCCGGGTGCCGTCGCCCAACTCGACCATCGCGCCAGCGCCGCCCAGGCGCAGCGTGCCGGCCAGGAAGTTCATCGCCGGCGAGCCGATGAATCCGGCGACGAAGCGATTCGCCGGCCGGTCATACAACTCCAATGGGCTGCCGGTCTGCTCGATCCGGCCGTCACGCATGACGACGATCTTGTCGCCCATCGTCATGGCCTCGATCTGGTCGTGGGTGACATAGATCGACGTCGTCTTCAGGCGCTGGTGCAGTTCCTTGATCTCGCTGCGCATGGCCACGCGCAGCTTGGCGTCGAGGTTGGACAGCGGTTCGTCGAACAGGAACACCTTCGGGTCGCGCACGATGGCGCGCCCCATCGCCACGCGCTGGCGCTGGCCGCCCGAGAGCTGGCGCGGGTAGCGCTCGAGCAGCGGCGTCAGACCCAGGATCTCGGCCGCGCGGTTGACCTTCTGGTCGATGGTGGATTGGTCGAGCTTGGCCAGCATCAGCGCGAAGGCCATGTTCTTGCCGACCGTCATGTGCGGATACAGCGCGTAGTTCTGGAACACCATCGCGATGTCGCGCTCTTTGGGCGGCAGGTCGTTGACACGCCGCTGGTCGATCAGGATCTCGCCGCCGCTGATCTCTTCGAGCCCGGCGATCATGCGCAGCAGGGTCGATTTGCCGCAGCCCGAAGGGCCCACCAGCACGGTGAAAGAACCGTCCGCGATGTCGATGTCCACCCCATGCAGGATGGCGGTTGCACCGAAGTGCTTCTTGACCGATCGAATGGTGACGCTGGCCATCAGTGTTGAGAAGTGGATCGCGGTTGCAGCCGGAAGGCGCGCAATCAGAGCCGACCGTCAGCACAGTATCGGCAATGCCAGGTCGACTCGCCATAGGGCAAACCGTAGGGGTGCGCCAGGCAGCACCCGCGGCCGCGCTGGCGGCCATGACACTCGGTCGGCCCGGTCACGGCTGCGGCTGTTGCGCGGCGCTGTCGGCGATCGCGGCGATGCCTGCGCTCAGGCGGGGCAGCAGCTGCAGCGGCAGGTCATGGCCCATGCCGGGGATGAGGTCGGACGTTGCGCCGCGGATGTGCTGCACCAGGTGATGGCCGGCCGCCACCGGGACCAAGGGGTCGGCCTGGCCATGGATCACGATCGTCGGCACTGCGATGCGCGCCAGCAGCGGCGTGCGGTCGCCATCGGCCATCACGGCCATCAATTGCCGCGCCGTGCCCAGCGGATGCCACGAGCGCTGCACCATCGCCAGCAGGCGCTGGCGCTGCCGTTCGGGGTCGGCCGGAAAGGCCGGGCTTCCGATCACGCCCAGCAGGTGCTGCAGATGCGCCACCACTGCAGGCGGGTCGCTGCCGTCGGGCCGCTTGATCATCGCCTGGCGCACCGCCAGGCGGGGCTGCGGCAGGCTGCGCGCACCGGCGCTGGTCATCAGCAGCGCCAGGCTGCGCACGCGCGACGGATGTTCGGCCGCCAGGTGCTGGGCAATCATGCCGCCCATCGAAGCACCGCAGACATGAGCCGATCCGATGCCCAGCGCGTCGAGCACGCCCAGCGCGTCGGCGGCCATGTCGCGCAAGGTGTAGGGCGAGTGCAGCTTGATGTGCAGTGCGAAACGCATCGCCGCCCACGGCAGGTTGGGCGCGCCGAGCTCGTCGAAGTGCTGCGACAGGCCGATGTCGCGGTTGTCGAAGCGGATCACGCGAAAGCCGCGCGCCAGCAGCAACTGCACCAGTTCGTCGGGCCAGCCCACGAGCTGCATGCCCAGCCCCATGATCATCAACAGCGGCGCTCCGCCGGCCGGGCCTTGGTCGTCGACCTCGATCGCAAGGCCGTTGGCACTGATCTTCATCGCGACCCCATGGCCACCCGGTGGCAGCCCGCGGACGATGTTATCGACGC
>JANOJJ010000457.1:0-2730 GCA_031408155.1 Rubrivivax sp. | reverse complement strand
GAGGTCGGCGTCGGTGATGACGCGGTGTCGGTAGCTCAAGGTTCCCTGCATGGGGCCGCAGAGTAGGCGAGCTGGATCTGGAACGCCAGTCAGGGGAAACGCCGAAGGCCGCCTGGTCCCCTCACGGAAAGACCTCCGCGGCTGATTCAGCCGAGATCAAGCAGCCTTGCCGGAGGGGCACACCCCAAAACGCAAACGCTACCCGCAGGTGGCGCATGTGCTTGTTCTACTTGTGCTTTCTGGTGGGCAGTGCAGGGTTCGAACCTGCGACCCCTGCCGTGTGAAGGCAGTGCTCTACCGCTGAGCTAACTGCCCGGATTCTGTGTCGCTGCCTGAGGCTGGAGCAGGCTGGACCCGGTGACCGGGAGAGCCTCGGATTCTGCCACAGCGGTGCGCCAGGCCGTCTTGCCACCGCTGGCCTTGTCCAGATCGTCGAGCACCACCTCATGGGCGATGGCCTCGTCCTGGCTGGCGCCTATGACCAGCAGGGTGAATGACGACAGGTCGATGGCAACGACGTCGAGCCTCGCGTCGCCACCGTCGTGCCGGTCGATCACCAGCGAACCCTGGCCGCGCGTCATGCGGATGTAGACCTCGGCCAGCAGTCCGGCGTCGAGCAGCGCGCCGTGCAGCGTGCGATTGCTGTTGTCGACCTCGAGCCGGCGGCACAACGCGTCCAGCGAGTTGGCCTTGCCGGGGAACATCTCGCGCGCCATCAACAGCGTATCGGTCACCCTGGCCACCCGGTCGCTAATCACGCCGCGCTGCACGCGCTGCAATTCGGCATTGACGAAGGCGACGTCGAAGGCTGCGTTGTGAATGATCAACTCGGCACCGTGCAGGAACTGCAGCAACTGCTCGGCCACGTCGGTGAACTTCGGCTTGTCGGCCAGGAACTCGTCGGTCAGGCCGTGCACCTTGACCGCGTCGGGGTGACTGGATCGTTCGGGGTTCAGGTACAGATGAAGGCTGCTGCCGGTCAACCGCCGATCGACCATCTCCAGGCAGCCGATCTCGATGATGCGGTCGCCCTTGTCAGCGTCGAGCCCGGTGGTCTCGGTGTCGAAGAAGATCTGGCGCATCACACGCTCCTGTCGGTCTGGCGGCCGGCCCAGACCCAGACCGCGGCGCCGATGGCAATCATCGGCAGGCACAGCCATTGGCCCATGCTCATGCCCAGCGCCAGCAGGCCGAGAAAACTGTCGGGCTCGCGAAAGTACTCGGCGATGAAGCGGAGCACGCCGTAGGCCACCGTGAACGCTGCGGCCACCTGCCCGGTGGCGCGCTGCTTGCTGCCGTACAACCAGAGCAGCACAAACAACAGCAAGCCCTCGAGCGCAAACTGGTAGAGCTGCGATGGGTGCCGCGGCAGGCTGCTACCGCTTTGCGGAAAGACCATCGCCCAGGGCAGCGACGGATCGGCCGCGCGCCCCCATAACTCGCCGTTGATGAAGTTGCCGATGCGCCCCGCCGCCAGGCCGGTGGGGATGCACGGTGCGACCAGGTCCATAACCGACAGGAAGCGGCGCCCGCGCGATCGCGCAAACCAGGCCATCGCGACGATCACGCCGAGCAAGCCGCCGTGGAAGCTCATGCCGCCGCGCCACACCATCAGGATCTCGAGTGGATTGGCCAGGTACTGACCGGGCTTGTAGAACAGCGCATAACCGATGCGCCCGCCCAGCACCACGCCCAGCACGCCGTAGAACAGCAGGTCTTCGACGTCGCGCCGCGTCCAACCGGCAGCGGCAAACCAGGGCTTCTTCACCCGCTGCATCGCCAGCAACAGGAAGAGGCCGAACGCGGCCAGGTAGGTCAGCCCGTACCAGTGGATCTGCACCGGCCCTAGTGCCACCGCCACGGGGTCGAACTGCGGGTGAATCAGCATGGCGCCGATGCTAGCAGCGGGCGCGCTGCAACCCGACCCACCCGATCCGCATGACCCCCGCACCTAGAATCATCGGCTGCCCGGCATGCAGGCCCGGCCGCATGAACAACGACCCGAACCCGCCCCACACCCCCACGGAGAACTGCGCGATGTCCGAAGGTTCCAAAACCGCCCAAGACGCCGACAAGATCAACCGCCGCTCGGCCCACATCACCGAAGGCGTGGCGCGCGCGCCCAACCGGTCGATGTACTACGCGATGGGCTACACCGGCAGCGATTTCGGCAAGCCGATGATCGGCGTGGCCAACGGCCACAGCACCATCACGCCGTGCAACTCGGGCCTGCAACGGCTGGCCGATGCAGCCGTCGCAGGTCTCAGGGCCGCCGGCGCCAACCCGCAGACCTTCGGCACGCCGACCATCAGCGACGGCATGGCGATGGGCACCGAAGGCATGAAATACAGCCTGGTCTCGCGCGAAGTGATCAGCGATTGTGTCGAGACCTGCGTCGGCGGCCAGTGGATGGACGGCGTGATCGTCATCGGCGGCTGCGACAAGAACATGCCCGGCGGCATGATGGGCATCTTGCGTGCCAACGTTCCTGCCCTTTACGTCTACGGCGGCACCATCCTGCCGGGAAAATACAAGGGCCAGGATCTGAACATCGTCAGCGTGTTCGAAGCCGTCGGCCAGTACAGCGCCGGCAAGATGAGCGACGAGGACTTCGGCGAGATCGAGCGCCGTGCCATCCCCGGCAGCGGCTCCTGCGGCGGCATGTACACCGCCAACACGATGAGTTCGGCCTTCGAGGCCCTGGGCATGAGCCTGCCCTATGCGTCGACG
>JANOJJ010000435.1:0-4375 GCA_031408155.1 Rubrivivax sp. | reverse complement strand
GCGGCGCTGCCAGCGCCTCGACATACAGCGTGTCACGCGCGGCAGGGTCTTTGGTGGCGGTGCTGGCCCACAGCAGGCGCTGCGGGCGGGCACCTGCCGCAGCCAGCTTGCGCCAGCGCGCGGAGGCCAGCAGGTCGCAATGCACCTTGTAGCAGCGCATGGCCACCGCGATGCCCAGCCGGTTGTGCAACGGCGGCGAGATCTCCTGCTTCACTGCAGCGTCCCAGCGGCTGACGAACACGGATGCGACGGACTGAACCCTGGGCGACCGACCTGCATCCACGCGGCGCTCGATGCCGCGCAGGTAAGCCTCGGCCGCGACCAGGTAGTGCTCGCGCGAGAACAGCAGCGTCACGTTGATCGGCACGCCGTCGAAAATGGACTGTTCGATGGCCGGCAGGCCTTGCGGGGTGCCGGGAATCTTGATGAACAGGTTGGGCCGCGCAGCCCGTGCGTGAAGTTGCGCGGCAGCGCGGATGGTCCCGGCCGCATCACCCGCCAGCAGCGGTGAGACTTCGAGCGACACCCAGCCATCGACACCGTCGCTGGCGTCGAAGACGGGCCTGAACAGGTCGGCAGCGCGCGTCAGGTCCTGCAGCGCCAGCTCGAAGAAGATGCCCTCGTCCGACAGCCCGCGCGCGGCCCGTGTCTGGATCGCGTCGTCATAGCTGCCGCCACTGCCGATGGCGCGCTCGAAGATCGTCGGGTTGGACGTCAACCCGGTCACCGACAGGTCGGCGATGTAGCGCGCCAGCGTGCCGCTGTCGAGCAGTTCGCGCGTGATGTTGTCGAGCCACAGGCGCTGGCCCAGGTCGTGCAGATTTCGGGTGTTGGCGTTCATGGTGTTTCCTTCGGCGCGCGAATGTCGATCTCGATGTCGAGCCAATCGCCGATGTGCTCGATGGCGATGTCGGCGGGTGGGTAGGCGGCCATCGGTCAGGATCCCCGTGGGCCCGCTTGCGTTCAGGCGCCGGATGACATCCAGCGCGTGCGGGTACAGGCGATCGGCGAAGGGGTAGTCCAGCAGAAAGCCGGACATCTTCAACCAGCGCATCACGGCAGCAGATCGGCACTGACGCGGTCGTTGTCGAGCACTGTGTTGTCCACGTCGAGCAGGAACACGGTGTCGTGCGGCGCCGTCATGGGCAATCCTTCTCGGCTGCCGGTTGGTGCCAACCGCCAGCTTCGGCCGTCAGCGCGTCGGCCTCGCGCGGGCCCCAGGTGCCTTGTTCGTAGCCGACGACGGGGTGGTGGTTGACCAGCACTGGATCGACCACGGCCCATGCCGCTTCGACCGTTTGCTGGTCGCTGAAGAGCGCGCTGTCGCCCACCATTGCGTCGCCCAGCAGGCGTTCATAGGCCAGTTCTTCGCTCGCGCCGTCCTCGCAGAGATAGAGCTCGCGCTGGTCGCCGACGAATCCCTTGCCGCCGCGTTTGACGCGGGCCGCCAGTGCGATGGACGAGGTCGGCGCGAGCCTGAAGCGAAAGTAGTTGGCGCGGCCGTCGGCCGGCGCCGCGTCTCCGAACAGTGCCTGCGGGGGCGGCTTCAGTTGCACCAGCACCTCGGCCGTGGTCTGCGGCAACCGCTTTCCCGAACGCAGATACCAGGGCACGCCGGCCCAGCGCCACGAGTCGATGAACAGACGCAGCGCGCAAAAGGTCTCGACATCCGAGTCCGCCGCCACATCGCGCTCGTCGCGGTAACCCGCGTACTGCCCGCGCACCAAGTCGTCCGGCGCCAGCGGCCGCATGGCCTGGAAGACGCTTGCCTTTGCGCGATCCACCGCGCCGTATCCGCGGTGGGGCGGGGGCTCCATCGCGAGCAGCGCGACGATCTGGAACAGGTGGTTCTGCACCACGTCACGCAATGCGCCCGCAGTCTCGTAGAACGCGCCGCGGCCGGCGACGCCGAAAGCCTCGGCCAGGGTGATCTGCACGCTGTCCACGAAGTTGCGATTCCAGATCGGTTCGAGAAACGAATTGGCGAAACGGAAGTACAGGAGGTTCATGATCGCCTCCTTGCCCAGATAGTGGTCGATGCGAAAGATCGAGCGCTCTGCAAAGTGCGACTGCGCGATGCGATTGAGTTCGCGCGCCGAGCTTAGGTCGCGGCCAAAGGGCTTTTCGACGATGACGCGGGCGTTCTCGGCCAGGCCGGCGGCGCCCAGGCTGGTGATCACGGCCTCAAACGCCGATTGCGGAATCGCCAGGTAATGCACCGGCCGCTGTGCGCCCGCCAGCGACGCCTTGATCGCGCTGAAGGTCGCCGGGTCGTTGTAGTTGCCGCTGACGGTGGTCATCAGCGACAGCAGCCGGTCGATCACGGCCGGGTCGCGGGCCGCGCCGGCCGTGTCCAGGCTGTCGGTGACGCGGTCGCGCAATTGCGCGACGGTCCACTTCGACGACGCCACGCCGATCACCGGAACCTTCAGCGTGCCCTTGCTGACCAGCGCATAGAGCGCGGGGATGATCTTCTTGTGCGCAAGGTCTCCGCTGACACCGAAGATAACGACGGCGTCCGACGGCAGCGCGGCGCCGGGTTCATCTCGCGGCTGGGGTTTCACCTTGGCGTTCACTTCAGTCCTCCGGCCGGCGCCGGCCCATGCCAGTCAACCTCGACCCGGTGCTCGCGTCCGTCATCGAGCAGAGGGATCACAGGGCCGGACAGCGCGGCGCCGTCGAGTATCAGACCTGTTTGACCCGCCAGGCCTGCCGCGCCGGGTGTTTGCCTGACTTGCAAAGCTTTGCTCCGTTGAAGCGCGCGCGCGCTGCGCCGCTTGACTATGCGCTGTGCTGGGTCCACTGCCAGCTTCTCAGGCTGCGCTCGCCTTGCTGCACGTGTCCGTGCGCTAGCCCACCCGGCGAATGAAAGCCAGGAACTCAATGCTTGCGCCACGGCCAAGCTGTGTCTGCCGGCGCACAGACGGCCATCGAGCGCGCGCGTACTTTCATGGTGTCGAGTCAACAGTCCAAGCACTTGTTCAGCGTTGCAGCTGACCGGACCGCACCGGAGAGTTGCATGTTGAACAGAAGACAGCGCATCCAGTTCGTCGTCGTGACTGCCCTGGCCGGTACCGTGCAGGTTGCCTGGCCGTACGGCGGACCGCGCGGCTGGCATGCAAGGGCCGCAAAGTCGTTCCGCCACGACCTCGGGACCGGCGCCAGTGCAGCCGACTTGAAGATGCCGCCCGGCTGCGCGTCGCCGTTCCGGCCATACCGGACGGAACAGGCTGCCAGGGCTTACCAGAACGCATTCTTGCGCATCGACAACGGCGCGCGCCGCCGAGTCAGCCTGGACAACGCGCTTGCCAAGCCGACGATCGTTCGTCGGCACGGGGTCAATGCACCCGCGGTGGTGGACGGACATCCGTCCACGGCCATCGCTCTCGGCAGTTGCTACGGCTACGACTTCAGGCTGCGCAAGCTCAGCCGCAGGTATCGCTACCACACCCTGATCAACCACTGGGTACAGGCATGAGCGCTCCGGATACGACCATCACAGGCGACAGCAAACCAGGTGTCGATGCTGAGTTGCATGAGCTCCAGCGTCAGTCCTTCGGCTACTTCGAGCATGAAACGAATGCCTCAAACGGGCTGGTGATCGACAAGACGGCGCCGGACTGGCCTGCCAGCATTGCCGCCACCGGATTGGCCCTGTCCTGCTACCCGGTAAGCGTGGATCGCGGCTTCATGTCGCGGGCGGCAGCCGTGCAGCGCACGCTCGCCACACTGCGATTCTTCTGGAACAGCCCGCAGGGCCCCGAGCCCGACGCCACCGGATACCAGGGCTTCTATTACCACTTTCTCGACATGCAGACCGGCCGCCGCGCCTGGCAGTGCGAGTTGTCTACCGTGGACACCACTTTCCTGCTCGCCGGCGCATTGACGGCGGCCGGGTACTTTGACGCCGACAGCGCCGACGAGGCTGAAATCCGCACGCTGGGCGACGCGCTCTATCGCCGTGCCAATTGGCAATGGGCACAAGACGGCGGAGCCACCGTGACGCACGGCTGGAAGCCCGAGAGCGGCTTTCTTTCCTACCGATGGGTAGGCTACGACGAGGCGCTGCTGCTGTATGTGCTGGGTTTGGGTTCACCGACCTATCCGCTGCCCGAGCGCAGCTATGCGGCCTGGGCTTCCACGTACCGGTGGGTGAATTGTTATGGGCAGGAATACCTGTATGCAGGCTCGCTGTTCACGCATCAGCTGTCGCATGTGTGGATCGACTTTCGCGGTATCCGGGACGCCTTCATGCGCGGCAAGGGCATCGACTACTTCGAGAACAGCCGCCGTGCGACGCTGGCCCAACAGAGGTACGCGATCGAGCCGCGGTCAGCAGCATCTGGTTGCTGGCCGCCACGTCGCTGAAGCTCTT
>JANOJJ010000412.1:0-8986 GCA_031408155.1 Rubrivivax sp. | reverse complement strand
AACACGGCATCGGCCTGAACAAGGTCCTCGGCACCATTCACACCTACCCGACGCTGTCGGAGTCGGCCAAGCATGCCGCGAGCCTTTGGCGGCGCGCCCACGCGCCGCAGGCACTGCTGGCGTGGGTCGCGCGCTTTCACGCCTGGCGTCTTGCATGACGAGGAACAGCGATGAACCCTTCGCCAGCCGCAGTGGCCATGCTCGATCTGCCCCCGGTGGCGGGGCGAAGCGCGCTGCGTGCCGGTCTGAGGGTGTTGGGCGTGCATCCCGGCGGCCTGCCGATCGATCGGCGCGGACGCGACACCGTGTTGCGCAAGCTTGGCGAGCACCCCAACACCGTGGTCTTCATCGACATAGCGCGCGCAGGCGCATCGACATCACCGACACTGCACGAGCTCGATGCCCTGTTGCCGCACGATGCCAGCCGCCAACGCGTGTCGCACGCGCATGGCGAGCAATCACGTCAGCGGCGCCGACCGGCGCTGGGTGCAATCTCTGGCCTTCGCCGACCTGCTGCCCGAGTTCGACGCGCTGGACTGCGAAGGCAGTCTGCGCAGCGCGCTCGACACCGTGGCGCGCGTGTTGTCGTTGCCACCCTGGGCCTGCTGGTCCATGTCAGCCACGATCATCCATTTCTCGACGATCATCTTTTCTACCGCCTGGCAGTCTCCGACGCAGCCGACCGAGTCGAACTCGGCGCGGTCTTCAATACATTGCGCGGCGCGAACGGCGTCCAGATCAATGACCGTTCCCACCTCGGCAAGACCTACGCCGCCTGCTGGATCGGCGCTGAAGCCGTGGCCTGCCTGTGCGCGCCGTACGGCCTGGCGCGGCATGAGGCGTGGCTGGCGCTGCATCGCCTGATGCAGTTCGGCCTCATCGAGCATGCCGCGCACGCGCGGCCTTTCGTCGATGGCGCATTTTTCTACCGCTTCGCCGGCCTGCCGGCCGATGAACAGGAGTGACCATGGCGGGCCTCTTCGGCGGCATTGCGGGCTGGTTGGGCAAGAGCCTCAGCCGCTACCTGAGCCACGCCAGCCATGTGCACGGCACGGCCGCGCCGACCGACCCGGTCCGGCTGATGGCCTGCCTGCAGCCGGGTGACGTGCTGCTGGTCGAAGGGCAGACCCGCGTCAGCGTCGCGATCAAGTACCTGACCCAGTCGACCTGGTCGCACGCCGCGCTGTATGCGGGCCAGGCCACGGGCCTGGTGGACGCCAACGGCTTGCCGCGAGCCTTTCTGGAGGCCGACATCCGCGAAGGCGTGCGCGCCGTCAGCGTGGCCGAGTACCGGGGCCTGCACTGTCGCGTATGCCGGCCGGTCGGGCTGAGCGCCGCCGAAGTCGACGCGGTGATCGCCTTCGTAATGGCGCGCCTGGGCCACCGCTACGACTTGAGAAACGTCATCGACTTGGCACGCTACCTGTTTCCCACCCCGCCGGTGCCGCTGCGTTGGCGGCGCCGCATGCTGGCCCTGGGTAGCGGCGACCCGACGCGCGCCATCTGTTCGACCCTCATCGCGCAGGCCTTCCAGGCGGTGCGCTACCCGATCCTGCCCCTGGTCGAATCGGCGCCGGCCAATGACCCGCTGTGCCCCGACTGCATGGACGAGATCCTGCACGTTCGCCACCACAGCCTGTTCGTACCGCGTGACTTCGATGTCTCACCCTACTTCGCTGTCGTCAAGCCGACCTTGGTGCCGGGCTTCGACCATCGCACGCTGGCGTGGTACGACGCACCCTCGCCCGCGCGAGGCACGGTGCGCGTGGCGGCGGCTACGGTCCGATCGGAGCCGGCATGAGACCCGCACTGTGCATCGTCATGCCGCTGCTCAACGAGGCCGAGCACCTGGCAGCGCGACTGGCGCACTTGCAGCCGTTGCGCCAGCGCGGCACGCGCCTGGTCGTCGTCGATGGCGGCAGCGACGACGACACGCTGGCGATCGCGCGCCAGCATGCCGACCTGGCCCTGCTTGCCCCGCGCGGGCGGGCGGCCCAGATGAACGCCGGCGCCGCCGCCTGCCCGGCCGACATGCTGCTGTTTCTGCATGCCGACACCAGGTTGCCCGAACACGCCGACGCGCTGGTGCACCGTGTCGCGCTCGGACCCCATGCCTGGGGCCGCTTCGACGTGCGCAGCGACAGCGCCAGCTCGCTGTTGCGGGTCGTCGCGCGCTTGATGAATCTGCGCTCGCGCTGGACCGGGATCGCGACCGGCGACCAGGCCCTGTTCGTGCGGCACGACCTGTTCATCCGCGTCGGCGGGTTTGCGGACCTGCCGCTGATGGAGGACATCGCCCTGTCGCGAGTTCTCAAACGGCATGGTCCGCCGTGCTGCCTGCGAGAACGGGTCACCACCTCGGCGCGGCGCTGGGAGCGCCACGGCGCGTGGCGCACGATCCTGCTGATGTGGCGCCTGCGCGCAGCGCATTTTCTCGGCGCCGATCCTGCACAACTGGCACGACGCTATGGCTACCTTCCCCAGCAGCGCTGAAGTCGGCCTGCGCCAGGTGCAGATCGCCGTGTTGGCCAAGGCCCCGATCGCCGGCCTGGCCAAGACCCGCCTCATCCCGGCCCTGGGGCCGTGCGGTGCAGCCCGGTTGCAGCGACGGTTGACGCGCGGCACCGTGCAGTGCGCGCTCGACGCACGGCTCGGCCCGGTCACCCTGTGGTGCACACCGCATGCCCAGCACCGCTTCTTCCGCGCCCTGCGCCGGACGACAGGCGTCAATTGCCTGGTGCAGTCCAGCGGCGACCTGGGCGATCGCATGCACACCGCATTCCGCCTGCATTGCACACAAGGGCCGCTGCTCCTCATCGGCACCGATTGCCCGGTCCTGCGCCCATCGCACCTGCGCAAGGCCGCCCGCGCACTTGTCGACGGCGACGACGCCGTGTTCTATGCAGCGGAGGACGGCGGCTACGTGCTGGTCGGACTTCGCCGGCCGCAGGCATCGCTGTTCAGCGCGATGGCCTGGAGTACCGCCACCGTCATGTCGGACACGCGGGCGCGTGCCCAGGCGTCGGGGCTGCGGCTGCGCGAGTTCGAGACCCTGTGGGATGTCGACGTCCCCGGCGATCTACAGCGCGTGCGGCCAATGAAACCGGATCAAGCGGGCACGAAGGCCTGCAATGCCTGAGCGCCGGCAGGTGATCGTGTACCTCGGTCTTGGCGCCAGCGGCGCGCTGGCGCAGCCTGCACCGCCAACCCAGGTGCCGCCACTGTCTGCCGCCACGCCGGGCGCCAGCATCGCCGCCGGCTGGCGCCACCAGCCCTTGCCCAACGTGGAGCGCAGCAACCAGTTCGCCATCGTGACCGACGAGGGGCAGCGCGTCCTGCGCATCACTTCATCGGCATCAGCGTCACCCTGGCTGGCGCGCTTGGACATCGACACCGCGCGAAGCCCGTGGCTGCACTGGCGATGGCGGGTATCGCACTCGCTGGCCGGCTCGGACCTGCGCCGCCGCGGCGGCGCCGACTACGCGGCGCGGCTGTACGTCGTTTTCGACCTGGCCGCGGAACGCTTGCCGCTGTCCGACCGGCTGCGAATCCAGGCAACGCGGCTGCTGTCGGGCGCCGAGGTACCGGCGGCCGCGCTGTGCTACGTGTGGGGGCATGCCCAAGCGGTGGTCAACGATGTCATGTGCCATGCCGCCGCTTGCGCGCGCGGCACAGGCGCAGCGCCCACCAATGCCGCCGCGAGACAGGCGCGTCGCGTGACGAGCGGCACGCGCCTCACCAGCGCAGCACGCGCGGCCCGAGCCAGGCGCCCAGTGCGCCGGCCAGCGCGATGCCCGCCGTGTACCAGACACCGATGAAGGCCGGCGATGTCTCGAGGCACGACAGCGCATAGCCCGCCGCGCCGACCGCGCCCGCCAGTACGCCCGCCGCGAAACCGGCTTCGCGCAAGCGTGTGGGCGCCAGGCCGCGCATCACCCACAAGGTGCCAGCCAGCGTGGGCAGGGACAACAGGGTTACGTTCATCGGGCAACGCAGCCAGGAGTCGCCGAGCAGCGTCTGCAGGCGCTCGCCGCTCGGTGCCACCGCCAAGGACCACAGCGCCAGCGCGGCCATGCCCAGCACGACCCCGGCCACGCTGCGCGCCGGCGCGGCAACGCGCGCGACCGGGCGCGACAAGCGCACCGCGAGCCAGGTGGCCGCCAACGCCAGCAAGCCGGCGTAGGCGAGCTTGATCCACGGCGCGGGCAATGCGTACATTTCGCGCGGGATCCAACCCAACAGCAGCAGCGCCGCGGCGGCACTGAGCAGCGTGCCGCCAGCCACGACAGATACCAGGCGCGGTGCTGCGTTCGGGCGCGGTGCCGCGCCGGCACCGCGCGCCAGCATGTCGATCCATTGTTCCGTCTTCATGGCCTGCCCTCACATTCGCCGCGCGACGCTTTGCTTGACCAGCGCAGCCAGGCGCTTGAGCCCGCGATGCACCTGCACCTTGATCGCCGATTCCGATGCGCCGGTGCGCTGCGCGGCCTCGGCCACCGACAGCCCTTCGATCTTCGTCAAGACGATGGCGTCGCGCTGCGCGGCGGGCAGGCCTTCGAGCAGGATGCCCAGATCGCGCAGCGCGGAGCCTTCGTCTTGCGCAACCGGCATGGCCGCGTCGTCCAGCTCGTCGAGCGGATCGTGCAGCGCCTCGTGGCGACCGCGGCGGCGCCACAAATCGACCAGCTTGTGGCGCGCAATGGCAAACACCCAGCTGCCGACCGGCAGCGCCGGGTCGTAGCTGCCGCGTTGCAGATGCAGCGCCAACAGGGTTTCTTGCACCAAATCCTCCACGTCGTTCGGCACGGATTGCATGCGCCGGCGAAGAAAGCGCCGCAGCCGATCCGCGATCCGCCCCAGGGCCTCGCGGTAGGCTGCCTCGTCGCCCGCCTGCGCGCGCGTCCACAAGGGCTTCAGGCCGGATTCGAAGTCGCTGTGGGCGGCGTCATCGGCCATTTCGTTGGGAGCCCTGGATTGGTTACAGCGTTGGGGAGGCGACGCATTGTGCCGTCGGTGTAACGAACCGGGCCGCAGGCACGACTGTGCAAGCACCGAACACGTGAGCCGCCACATCAAGGAGTTGCCGCATGAGCCAATACGGATTCGCCATTGCCAGCGCGCTGACTCTGCTCGGCCTGTGGCTCGCCGGGCCCAGCTTCGCGCAAAGCCTCAACGGCTTCGATCTGAAGGGTGCCTTGGTGCCGGCCAGCGCCATCGCTCGCGGTGGGCCGCCGCGCGACGGCATTCCCGCCATCGACCGTCCGCGCTTCGTCAGCGCTGCGCAATCGGGCCTGGGCGACAAGGACCGCGTGCTCGGCATCGTGCGCGACGGCGTGATCCGCGCCTACCCGGTGCGCATTCTCAACTGGCATGAGGTGGTCAACGACCGCATCGGCGGCGAATTCGTCGCGATCACCTACTGCCCACTGTGCGGTACCGGCGTGGCTTTCAGCGCGCGCGTGAGCGGCAAGGTCGCGGCGTTCGGCGTCTCGGGCTTGCTTTACAACAGCGACGTGCTGCTCTACGACCGCGCGACCGAGTCGTTGTGGTCGCAATTACTGGGCCAGGCGATCAGCGGGCCGCTCAAGGGCCACATGCTCGATTCCGTGCCGATCACGCACACCACATGGGCCGACTGGCGGCGGCGCCACCCGGCGACCGAGGTGCTCTCCACGCAGACCGGCTTCTCGCGCGACTACGCGACCGACCCCTATGCGGGCTACGACAGGATCGCAAGGCTGATGTTCGACGTTCAGCACAAGGACGATCGACTGCCGCTCAAGGAATGGGTGCTGGGCCTGAAACTTGGCAGCGAAGCGCGCGCGTATCCTTTCAGCGTTCTGGCAACGCGCGTGGACCCGCAAGGGCGCTTGCGCGACAACGTGGGCGGCCAGCCGGTGGAGATCCGTTTCGACCGCGAACATCAAAGCGCCGAGGCCTATGACTCGGCAGGAAGGCCGCTGCCGGGTGTGATGGCTTTCTGGTTTGCCTGGGTGGCGTTCAATCCCAAGACGACGGTTCTCGCTGCGCCGGCCCCAACCCGTTGAGCGCGAGAGCAGCACCTATTGCAGGGCCTGTCCGGGCCCATCGCGCAGAAGCCACCATAGGCCGGCGCGTACTTGGCCGGGTTCGCGACGAACATGTCGCGGTTGGCTGCCGGCGCGAAGCGGTAGCTGGCGCCCTGATGCTTGGCGGTGAACTGCTCCTTGCCGAGCGTCGGTGCCGCGGCGCTGAAGTAGGCCACGGGGTCATGGCCCTTCAGCGCAAGTCCGCTGGCATCGACGTTGACGGAGCTGGCGGAGTTTTCGTCGTGGGCGAGCGCGGGGCTCGCGAGCATCGCCGCGGCGCTCGTCGTGAGCATGATCGTGGCCAGCAGGAGGCAACGCGGGTGGGGGGGGTAAGCGGAATCATTGGAGGGTCCCTTCAAAGGTGGCGGGGATGGATCGCTCAGGCCTTGTGCGCGGCCAGTGCGCTGCTAATTTGTGGCCGACCATGAAACTTTGGGCGCTCCGAAGTACCATTCATTTGACCGAACGTATCGCCATCTCATGGACCGCCTGTCCCTGCTCCTGCACCGTTTCTCGCTCAGCGCGGGGGTCTTCTACACCGGGCAGATCTGCGGCATCCACCACTTCGAGCGCGACACGCAACGCGGGCATGTGCACCTCATCAAACGCGGGCCTGTGCAACTGACCGGCGGCCGCGAAGGTACGTTGTCGATCACCGAGCCGACATTGCTGTTCCTGCCGCGACCCGATGCGCACCGCCTCATCGCCGATGACCGCGACGGAGCCGACGTGGTATGCGCCTCGATCCAGTTCGGCGGTGGCGGACACAACCCGATCACGGACTCGCTGCCCGCCATGGTTCTCGTGCCCCTGGCAGACCTGCCCGGCGCCCAGGCATTGCTC
This sequence comes from Rubrivivax sp., assembly GCA_031408155.1. Taxonomy (GTDB): domain Bacteria; phylum Pseudomonadota; class Gammaproteobacteria; order Burkholderiales; family Burkholderiaceae_C; genus Rubrivivax. Next base: position 2,075 of record JANOJJ010000412.1, on the reverse strand, counting down.
GATGTGCTCTACGGCGAGGCGTTCGCGGAACAATGCGGCCGACAAGCCGCCCTCGATCGGCTGTGCGAACTGTTGTTGATCAAGCTCTTGCGCTATTGCCTGGACCAAGGCATTACCCAGGGCGGCACTCTGGCCGGACTGGCTGACTCGCGGCTCGCCAAGGCGCTGGTCGCCCTGCACGAAGACCCGACGCGTGCCTGGGAACTGTCGGACATGGCCAGCCTGGCGGGTATGTCGCGCGCGCGCTTTGCCGTGCACTTCCGCGAGGTCACCGGTGACACACCGGCGGACTACCTGGCGTCATGGCGCATCACGCTGGCGCAGGGCATGCTGCGTGCGGGCCGCCCGCTCAAGCATGTCGCGCTCGAAGTCGGCTACGGCAGTTCGAGCGCGCTGACACGGGCCTTCGTTCGCAAGATCGGACAGCCGCCGACGCACTGGCTGCGCCAGGCGACCGAAGCCGAATCGCCGGCCTTGACTTAGCGGGCGCTGCGACACGACGTGCTGCCGGCAGCGGGGTCATCGCCTTCGAGACCGGACCGACCCAGTCGCTTTCTCGACCGCCAGGACGGGCATTCGCCGCGCGACGCCGTTGCTCTCCGAGCCGTCTGAAGCCATCCGTAGGCCGGTGATCAGGGGGCATTTCACCTTCCCCCGCACCGCACGGCATCGATCAACGAGTTCAACCAGAGCATCCTCGATCTGTCGCAGGTCGTCGAGTTTGCGGCGAACGTCGGCCAACTTGGTTTCAGCGAGTGTTCGTGCGTCATCGCAATGCGTGCCGTCGTCCAGTCGCAGCAGTTCTGCCACCTCGTCAAGGCTGAAGCCCAGTTGCTGGGAACGCTTCACGAAGCGCACACGCGCGGTGTCGGACGGGCCATAGCGGCGAACACTGCCGTAGGGCCGCTTGGGTTCGATCAGCAGCCCGCGGCGCTGGTAGTAGCGAATCGTCTCGACACCGACGCCGGCCTCCTGCGCCAGCGCGCCGATGGTCAAGTTGTCTGGCTCGTCGCGGGTCGACCCATGGTTCATGGCGCTTGACTCCGTACGCAGGTACAGACATAGGCTACAGCATCCGATGAACTTCCAGACGAAGAATCCCATGACGACTGACTCGTCCTCGTCTCGCGGTGCGCTCTTTGCCGCTGGCTTGGCCGCGCTCCTCGCTTCCACCTGCTGCCTCGGGCCGCTGGTGCTTGTGGCGCTGGGTTTCAGCGGCGCCTGGATCGCGAACCTGACAGCAGTGGAGCCGTACCGACCGCTGTTCATCGGTGCCGCGCTGGTGGCAATGTTCTTCGCCTGGCGGCGCATCTATCGACCGGCACAAGACTGCAAACCAGGCGAGGTCTGTGCGATCCCGCAGGTGCGCAGGGCTTACCGATTCATCTTCTGGGTCGTCGCCGCGCTGGTGCTCGTCGCGCTCGGCTTTCCTTTCATCGCGCCATTTTTCTATTGATCAGGAGTTCACCATGAAGAAGCTGCTTGCCTCGGTCGTCGTCGCCGCAATTGCAGTGCCGGGATGGGCCGCTACCCAGACCGTCACCTTGTCCGTTCCCGGCATGACATGTGCGGCCTGCCCCATCACGGTCAAGAAAGCGATCGCGCGGGTGGAAGGCGTGAGCAAGACCAGTGTGAGTTTCGACAAGCGCGAAGCCGTGGTCACCTTCGACGATACGAAAGCCACCGCGCAGAAGCTGACGGAGGCTTGCGCCAACGCGGGCTACCCCGCCACGGTGAAGAAGTAGCCATGCGAGACCCCAAGACCTGGCTGCGGGTCGGCGTATTCGGCACGGTTCTGGTCGCGCTGTGCTGCGTGACGCCGGTGCTGGTGATCGTGCTCGGCGTGATCGGCCTTTCCGCCCTGACTGGGTACCTGGACGTCGTATTGCTGCCGGCACTGGCGTTGTTCATCGGTCTGACCATTTACGCCATCTGGCGCATGCGCTTCAGCCGGTGTAAGGCTGCCTAATTCTGTGGCGCGTGCAAAGGTGCGAACGAGGGAGGCCATGTCCTTTGGTGAGATAGCAAAAACGCGTTTGGATGTGGCGACCAAGATCAATTTTCTCGGATCAGCT